>CAXNFK010000032.1:0-11379 GCA_964201775.1 Candidatus Nanopelagicaceae bacterium | reverse complement strand
GGTAACCATGATTCCGCAATCCATTTTCAATTCATTAACTGCAAAGGCCAATACCGGCGTCGGAAGTTCACGGGGGAGTAAATGCACTTCTAATCCAGCGCCTGAAAATATTTCCGCACTTTCTTGGGCGAACTCCAACGAACCATGTCTGGCATCGCGGCCAATAATTATTTTGGATAAGCCACGTGAAATTAAAAAGGCAGCTATTCCAGCTGCGGTGCGTCCGACAACTGCACGGTTCATTCCAGACGGTCCGGGTCGTACTGGTCCGCGCAATCCTGCGGTTCCAAACTCTAAAAAGCCGTTAAAAGATTTACGTAGTTCTATTTCATTGTTTTCAGTTAACCATTTACTAAGAAGCGCCGAAGTTACGGGATCTGGGTCACTTGCAATCCAATCTAGAACTTCTAATCGGAACTGCTCATCAATCACAGTTGTTTTAAAACCTTTGCAAGCAATTCGCCCATGCGTCCGGCGGCCGCCTTACCAGCTTCCATAACTTCAGTGTGACTTAGTTTTTCACCAGTAACTCCTGCTGCTGCATTAGTTACAAGAGATATTCCCAAAACTTCTGCGCCTAGTGCATGCGCTGCAATTGCTTCTGGAACTGTGGACATTCCCACTAAATCGGCTCCGACAGTTCGTAACATATTAATTTCGGCTGGTGTTTCATAAGCCGGACCGCGCCAATGAACGTAGACACCTTCGGCCAATGATGGATCTTCACGCTTTACAAGTTCGCGAATTCGCTTGCTATATAGATCAGTTAAATCAACAAAATCTGCGCCAATTAATGGGCTGGTTGCGGTCATTGAAATATGGTCCCGAATTAAAACGGGTTGGCCAACTTTATAATCACGATTTATTCCACCGCAGGCATTTGTTAGAACGATAACTTTGCAACCTGCTTTAACTGCTGTGCGAGCCCCATGAACAACAGGTTCTAAACCCTTGCCTTCATATAAATGTGTGCGGCCCAAAAACACTAGTGCCTGAATTTTTCCATTCGCGCCATCAATTTCATAAGAGCGAATTAACCCGCCATGACCAACAACGGTTGGCGCTGGAAATCCTGGGACATCAGTAACTGGAAATTCATGTGTGGGAGTTCCAAGTGCATCAGTAGCAGGCATCCAACCTGAACCCATAACAAGTGCAACATCATGCTTAGGTTTTCCGGTTATCTCTGCAATTTTGGCCGCCGCTAATACTGCGGTGCCAAGTGGATCGGAATACAAATCGCTCATGGATGAAACCTACCCGTTATTGTCGTGATCTTTTGAACTCATGTTTGCCATATGGTGCTTGCGGCAGAGAACTTCGTAAACAACTTGCGCATCTGGGTTTGTGTCACCTGGAAGAAGTTGGTCTCCCTCACGGGTCATGCGGCCATCAACAATTCGAGCATTGTGGGTTGCGCGAAGTCCGCACCAACAGAGCGCTTCAACTTGCAATGGGTTTACGCGATCAGCAAGTTCAATCAAACGCATTGAACCAGGAAAGAGAGTGGTTCTGAAATCACTGAGAATTCCGAAGGCGAATACATCTACATTTAAAATATCTACTATTCGCGCAAGTTGATCAATCTGTTCACTCTCATAAAATTGCGCCTCATCAAAAATCAAATAATCCAATTTTCCATTTTTAGCTTGGTGAGATTCAACAAAAGTGAAGATATCCATTTCGCTTCCAACTTCGATTGCTGGACTCTGCAACCCAAGCCTTGAAGAAATAATTCCAGTTCCGGCCCGATCGCGATTTGTGAATACGAGGCCATGTCGACCGCGGCTTTCATAGTTATGGGCGGTCTGAAGTGCCAGCGTTGATTTTCCGCTGTCCATCGTGCCGCAGTAATAAATTAGTTGAGCCATGGCGGCAGTTTGTCATAACTACTGCTGAAAGATTGGAATGGCACGATTTTTATTCGCCGGTGTAATACTTTCCGATTTCTGCCAAGGATTTATCAAGTATTTCTAGACCGAGTTTGGCATCTTCTCTAGAGATATTGCATGGTGGGCACAGATGGATCCGATTGAAGTTTGTGAATGGCATCATGCCATTTGCCTTGCAAGCTGCAACAAGTTCATTCATCGCAGGACTAGATCCACCGTATGGCGCGAGTGGCTCATGAGTTTTGCGATCGCTGACCAAATCAATACCCCAGAAAACACCAGCACCGCGGATATCACCAATAACTTTATGCTTCTTAGCCAACTCAACAAGACCGGGTCCAAATATTTCTTCACCGATAGCCGTGGCATTTTCAAGCATTTTCTCTTCTTTCATAACATCAATTGTTGCAACGGCCGTTGCTGCTGCAAGTGGATGTCCCATATAGGTAAGTCCACCAGGGAAAACCTGCTCATCAAAAGTCTTTGAAATTTCTTTACTGATTACAACGCCACCAAGTGGCACATAACCAGATGTAACACCCTTAGCAAAGGTAATTAGGTCGGGAACAACCTTCGATGATTGAAAAGCAAACCATTTTCCAGTTCGACCAAAGCCAGCCATAACTTCATCGGCAATCCATAAAATCTTATATTTATCACAGAGGGCGCGAACACCTTCCAAATATCCAGCAGGTGGCACAAGAACGCCAGCAGTTCCTGGAACTGATTCTAATAAAATTGCGCCGATGGTATTTGGGCCTTCGAAAATAATTGTCTGTTCTAAATGTTGAAGGGCCCGCTCGCATTCTTGCGCCTCAGAAGTTGCCCAGAATGCAGAACGATAAAGATATGGTCCCCAAAAATGTACATGCCCAAAGGCAAACTCATTTGGGAATCTGCGTGGATCTCCGGTTGCATTTATCGCAGCACCGGTATTGCCGTGATATGAACGATAAGTAGAAAGAACTTTGTGTTTTCTGGTGTGAATTCGCGCCATTCGAATCGCATTCTCGATTGCATCGGCGCCACCATTGGTGAAGAAAACTTTCACAAAATTCGAACCAGCGAGCTCTACAACTCTTTCGGCTGCTTGGTTTCGGATATCACTTGCGTGCTGTGGTGCCAGGGCGGTCAAAGTTGCGGCTTGCGCCTGAATTGCAGCAACCACTTTCGGATGTTGGTGACCGATATTTGTAAAAACTAGTTGTGAAGAGAAATCTAAATATTCTTTTCCGTCATGATCCCAAAACCGCGAACCCGAACTCTTAGCAACTGGGATTGGTGAAATGGCGCCTTGCGCTGACCAAGAGTGGAAAACAAAATTGTGGTCTGCTGCGCTAACCTCAGCGTTGCTCTTTGAATCTGTGGTCACCGTTTGCCCCTAGCATTTGGACGAGTTGGACATAAATTGCGCTTTGCCCATCGTTGTTGATTGGCGTCATCATATTCCTCTGGCGTAGATTGGCGCTATGACACAGACAAAAACCATTACACATTGGATAAACGGCGCATTAGATACTGGGAAAACTGAACGCACTAGCGAGGTTTTCAATCCAGCGACCGGACAAGTTTCGGCAAATGTAGCGCTAGCGAATGTAGCGACAGTTGATAAGGCAGTAAATGTGGCCACCGAAGCATTCAATTCTTGGCGCCACAGTTCACTAACGAAGCGCACCCAAGTTTTATTCGCATTTCGCGAATTAGTTCTTCAAAATAAAGAGAAGATTGCGGCACTAATTACTGCCGAACACGGAAAAGTATTAAGTGATGCATCTGGTGAAGTTACTCGCGGACTTGAAGTTGTTGAGTTTGCTTGCGGTATTCCGCATTTACTAAAAGGTGGCTTCTCTGAAGAAGTTTCATCTGGAGTAGATGTTTATTCAATCCGTCAACCACTTGGGCCAGTTGCAATTATTTCGCCATTCAACTTTCCAGCGATGGTTCCAATGTGGTTCTTCCCAGTTGCAATTGCTTGCGGAAACACCGTTGTCCTAAAGCCATCTGAAAAAGATCCAAGTGCAGCAATGTTCCTTGCTCAGCTTTGGAAAGATGCCGGACTTCCAGATGGTGTATTCAATGTTGTTCACGGCGATAAAGAATCTGTTGATGCTCTATTAGCCCACCCAGGAATCAAGTCAGTTTCATTTGTGGGATCGACTCCAATTGCCAAATATGTTTATGAAACCGGAACCAAGCACGGCAAGCGCGTTCAAGCACTTGGTGGCGCGAAGAACCATATGGTTGTTCTACCTGATGCAGATCTAGAACTCGCAGCAGATGCAGCAATCAATGCTGGCTTTGGTTCAGCGGGAGAGCGTTGCATGGCAATTTCTGCAATCGTTGCAGTGGAACCAATCGCTAGTGCATTAGTTGCAAGAATTCATTCCCGAATGGCAAATATTAAAACTGGTGACGGTGCCCAAGGTTCTGACATGGGACCGTTAGTTACAAAGGTTCACCGCGACAAAGTTGCTTCATATATCGAAGCTGGCGAAAAAGCAGGTGCCACACTTGTTGAAGATGGTCGCAAAGTAAAGGTTGATGGCGAAGGCTTCTTCCTTGGACCAACACTTTTTGACAATGTAACTCCTGAAATGAGCATTTATAAGGAAGAAATATTCGGACCAGTTTTAAGCGTTCTTCGCGTAAACACTTACGATGAAGCCTTAGCACTTGTAAATAGTCATCCATATGGAAACGGAACTGCAATTTTCACTAATGATGGTGGCGCAGCACGTCGATTCCAAAATGAAGTTGAAGTTGGAATGGTTGGAATAAATGTTCCAATTCCAGTTCCAATGGCTTACTTCTCATTCGGTGGTTGGAAGAACTCATTGTTCGGCGATACTCATGCGCACGGAACTGAAGGAGTTCACTTCTTTACCCGCGGCAAAGTTGTCACAAGCCGTTGGTTAGATCCAAGCCATGGCGGAATCAACTTAGGCTTCCCTCAGAACAGCTAATTAGTTGAAATTGTAGAAGGCCAAGAACGCTGCAATTGAAAGCATGATTGCAGCAATGATTGAATCTAGAATCTTCCAAAATATTGGCCGGGACATAAACCGAGAAGCTGACTTTGCCCCAAAACCAATTGCAGTAAACCAGATAAAACTAGCAATTGTTGCTCCAAGAACAAAGAACCATTTATCGTTCCCAAATTGGTTTGAAATACTTCCGAGCAAAATTACGGTATCAAGATAAACATGAGGATTTAAAAAGGTTAGCCCTAAAACTGTAAGAACTACACTTTTTCGATTAGCCGAAGCGTCGCCCACCGAATTTAGAACATCTTTATTAAAGACTGACTTCGCAGATTTAAATGCAAACCACAGCAAGTAGATAACTCCAAACCAGCGAACAAATTCCAAAATATTTTTGTTGGAGTTGATCAGCGCTCCAAGACCACTCGCACCGAGAGCGATGAGCAAAGCATCGGAAAAGGCACAGATCAAGACGGTCAGCAAAACGAATTTCTTTGTTAGTCCCTGCCGAATTACAAAAGCATTTTGAGCGCCGATTGCAATTATCAATGAGAAGCCGGCTAAGAGTCCTGGGATTATTGCGAACATCCGTGAAGGATACTTGGGTTATCGCAAATGGTCTTCTACTATTGCTAAATGTCATTAGTCCGACCATTAAAGGCAGAAGATAAGAGTCAATGGACACCGCTGTGGCAAGGCTATTTGGAATTTTATAAAACAGAACTGAGCGATGAACAGAGTGAATTAACCTGGCAACGCTTGCTAGATAAGGATTTTAATCTTCATTGCCTAGTTGTTGAGGTAGATGGAAAGATTCAAGGAATTACGCATTATTCTTTTCAAACATCGACCTGGGCTCACAAGAATGACTGTTACCTCGAAGATTTGTTTACTTCCCCCGTTTCTCGGGGAAAAGGGCTGGGAAGGCTGTTGATAGATTCAGTCAAAGATATTGCTGTTAGTGAGGGCTCATCTCGGCTTTATTGGAATACAGACGAAACTAATGCAACTGCTCGCAAACTTTATGATTCTTACTCACTTGATTCCGGAAAAGTGCAATACCGAATTTCCTTAGATCCCAGCGATTATTAGCGCTAATTTTGTGGTCCAAATAACAGATTTAAAATAGTTTTAAACTACAAGCGATATGGATGTGTCGAACAACCCATTACAGGGATTGCTTTATATTCACTCAAGTAATCAATTAACTAAATGGGAGTATAAATGAAGAAGCTTGTTGTTTTCATCGCGATATCAGGGTTATTTCTAACAGCGTCGGGCGCATCTGCTGCGACTAAAGTAAAAGTAACGCCACAGTTTAAAGTTTCAAAGAAGAACCCGGTGGTGACTTTCAAAGTTTCAGGACTACCAAAAGAAAACGGCATCTATATTTCACAGTGCATGGCACCTTCGAAGGATGCGGGCGCTGCTAAGGCTTGTAATCCAGCCGAATACTCAAAGATTTGGGTTTCAGATGTTGCAGCTGATCAAGCCATGGGTGCCAAATCAAGCAAATCTAAGCTGACGCTTAAAGTTGATAAGTATTTCAAGGACGGCGATTGCATTCATACAACTTGCGTCTTTCTAGTAACTAATGATCACAACGCAGTAACTGATCGCAGTGAAGACCAGGCTATTAAATTCAAATTTGGTGGAATTAATCTTTTCTAACTCTAGAAATTAGTTAATCAGCGCTCGAAGTCCGGCAATTGCATATTTTTGTGCATAGCTAATTTCGGGCGCTGCTTCATTTCCAGATTCTATACGAACCGAAGCAACATCGATAGTTGCTTGAACATGGGCAAGTCCCAATCTCACATCAGGTAAACCAATTTCACTTAGCGGTTTAATTATCGTTCCCATTAAATCTTTGTGTCCCTGCGCGATATCTGACTTGCGGTAATTCGGGGTAGTTACGGTGTTTAGGCTCTTTACAAGTAAGTGGCGTCCATCGACCACATACTGCAGAGCTTCTTCAATCCAGAGACTTATGTATTCAAAAGGATCTTCAACGTTATCTACAGCTTTTAGTAATCGCTTGTTGTAGTAAGCCATCTCTTCCATTACTAAGTCAGCAATCAAATCTGCAGAAGAAGCGAAGTATTCATAGATAGAGGAACGTGCAAGACCAGCGCGCTTTGCTACAGCAGAAACTGTTACAGAATCAACGCCACCTTCCATCGCCAAGCTAAGAGCAGCATCCATCAACTGACGTTGGCGCATCGCACGTTGCTCGCGAATAGTGGCTTCTTGAATTTTTGGAGGCATGACCGAACTCTACTTCAGTAAGAGTCCAGGATTCACTCCGAGTCCCATTGACGCATCTAAAACAGCGCCATGCAGAATTTTTCCAGCATCTGTAGTTAGGAAATAGCCAAGTTCAGCAATCTCTCGGGGATCTATCAAACGCAATTTGGGAAGTGATGCAATAACTTTCTTCTGTTCTTCGCCATTCAAATGATTAAGTGTGCTCGCTTGGAACATAGGAGTATTTGTTGCACCAGGGCAAATAGTAAATACATCAACTCCGGTTTGCGCTAGATCGGCACCCAAAGTTCTTCCCAGAAATGCAATCGCTGCCTTGCTCATGCCGTCGGCATAGTTGAACCCAGGGAATTGCGTTACTCCGCCGCCAACTGATGAGAGCAGGATTATTTTCCCAGAACCTCTTTCAAGCAGTTTTGGTAGCAAGAGATTGTTTAACCATAGAGTTCCAATTGCATTCACTTTTATTAGCGCTTCGGCTTGGCCTTGTGGAGTATTAGAAACTTTTTCAACCGTCTTTGATCCGAGTCCCGCGTTATGAATAACTACATCTGGAACAGATGGGAGAGCGGAAGCAAGTGCTTCAACTGATGCATAATCAGCAAGATCTAATTTAAAGCCCGTTACCGGGGTCTGGGTATATGCCTCAGTAACTTCAATCGGTTTCTCTGTGTCACTGAAATATGTAAACCAAACTTCGAATTCATTTTTGGCAAACACGTCTACAAATTCGCGCCCAATGCCGCTGGTGCCTCCGGTGATTAATACTTTCTTAGACATGCAGCCCCACCCTCAATTCAGGCAAGCATAACGCTAACCATTGAATACTTTGAGCACCCGCTGATAATTCTTGAGTACATATGGCGCTGCTTTCTTATAAATCTCATCCTTGCCTATCCCATATGTTTTGGTCATTGCATCATTAAAACTAGGTGCTGTCGCGGTGGCATCTAGTAATTCCAAATATTTTTCCACGCCATATTTTGCGATTAGCCATTCAAATAAAATTGCACCCACGTAGTAACCCGCTTCAACGCTAATCTCTGAATCAGTTTTTTCGGCTTTAATGAGCAAATTAACCGCATCTGCGTCACTCTTCATCGGAGCTTTCTTCGCAAAGTTACTTAGGAATCGCGTTAACTGATGATCTAATTCATCGCTATACCAAGCGACATTGGACATTGGTATTCCAGCCCCAAAAAGAACTGCGCTGCCTTCCCAAAGTGTCGGAGGCATGCTGTTGTTGTATCCAATGCTCTTGGACCTGTGTGTCTGTAAAACGTGTGTAATTTCATGAGCTGGGGTAGTAGCAAAAACTTTTTGATCAGTTGTGAAAGAGCCAACATGGTAAAGAATTTGATAAACATCTTTCTTGCTTGCAATCAAGATATCTTTCACAGGCGAACCGCCACCCACTGGCCTCACTTTTTCGTAATCCTGTAAATTTGCGTATCGATCAAAAAAGCTATTGATCATAGGAAGAGAACTTGGGCTAACTTCAGATTCCAACAAAATATTTTTATATTCGACTCTGTCCTTTTCAGTTCCAACAACCATCCGATAGGGAAGGGGATTCACTAATTGGGACTGCCAATAAGTTAGAGAGTCGGTATTTATCTTCTTATACATCTTCACCAAAGAAGGTTGCACATTCTTCGTAAAGAGCCATTCAATTTCCGTAGGAGGCAGTTTCTGTTTTTTGCCGAATGCTTTTATAGTATTAAATGACTGAACTCGTATTGGATCGAAACTCTTTACGCCTCTTGAATCCTTAGTGGTCCAAGCGCAGGGGCTACACCCAGCGTTATTTTCTGAAGGAAGAATTTGTCTCTGAAGTGTCGCTCCTACATATTTATAGGAGTAGTAATCCCACCTGGTGAATTTTCGAGTGTTCGTATCAGAACTCTTTGCCATAACCAATGAGGGTTGAGCGACGAAAATCAAGGAGAGCGAAGCAAATATTGCAAGGGATTTTTTACTCGAAGTTTTCATGCACGAAATGTTATGAGGGAGTATCTGTAAATACAATGCCAAAATCACTATATTGAGGAAAATTAAATGATTTACATGAGGTTGTATTCGGGTAATTTTTTTCTTACGTGGACCGTACTGGGATCGAACCAGTGACCCCCACAATGCAAATGTGGTGCTCTAACGCTGGCTTCAATTAGCTGTGGGCTGAAATCCATACATCTTGAAAATTTGCTCGCCCAGGAACTCGTAAACCCAAATCCACTCTTCAGTCCGACCATCCTCATAACCAATAAAGGTTTCAGCATGTGTCACGATATTTCCAATTTGGATGCATTCAGAAGATAAATTCTTGAGATTCGGATTATTGCGCCAAGAATTTTGGATCAGTTCGAAAAAGGCTCCGGATCCTTCAATACGCTTAGTTCCATCTTCTTTAAACCAAATCATTTCTGGATGAATAAAATTCCTGAAGGTGTTTAGATCGCGATTCAGATAGCCAGAAACAAAAGCCTTAACTGCATCTATTTGCGCTGACACAATCTCTCCTTGTTGAGCCATTACGAAAGTTGAAAAAGTCTTACCCGCTAAACGTGGACCGTACTGGGATCGAACCAGTGACCCCCACAATGTCAATGTGGTGCTCTACCGCTGAGCCAACGATCCTTAAGTAACCTTAAGATGCGGAATATTACATCAAATATGTTTTTCTAACTGCCTGCCCTTCCAAAGTCATCTTCTAGGCGCTCGATATCGTCTTCGCCAAAGTAAGAACCTGTTTGTACCTCGATAAAAACTATTTCTTTATCGCCAGTGTTGGTTAGGCGATGCAAGACGCCGACCGCGAATTCAACAGTATCGCCAGGTTTAACTTTTGAAACTTTGCCATCGATAGTTACTTCGCCAGTTCCTTGGACAATAAACCAATGTTCGGCGCGATGTTTATGGCGTTGATAGGAAAGTCTGGTTCCTGGTTTCATCCAGATGCATTTAACTTTGTGTGTTGAGGATTCCTGAAGAACTTCATAGCGACCCCAAGGTCGTTCTGACTTTTCTAATTCACTCATCAGATTCCTAACTAATTCTCGTTTTCAATTGAGGTTAATTCAGTGAGGTAATTATGGAGGTCGGAACGGGATTTGAACCCGTGTAGCAGGATTTGCAGTCCTGAGCCTCGCCTCTCGGCCATCCGACCATCTTTTCCTGCGCTTGCTTCACATAACTTTCAAAACTTGCACAAGATCTGTGCACCAGAGCGGACGACCGGGTTCGAACCGGCGACCTGAACCTTGGCAAGGTTCCGCGCTACCAACTGCGCTACGTCCGCATTTCTTTTCTTCAACATTTCTGCAGAATCAAGAGGGCAAATCTAGCGCACCAAACGGACAAGCGCCAAAGCGTGTGCCAGAGAGATTTATAGGGAGGGCTTCATCTAGCGTTAGGTCGTGGATATTAATCAGCCCTTTTTCTGGATGAATGGGGTTCTTGCGACTGACTTAATCGAAATAAGCAGTGATCCTGAATCCTTAAACGATGGGGGATTTTGGGCGGCCTCAACAACCTTTGAAGGCAAATACACCTTTGCAAAATTCCGAAAAGTGTCACGAGGTGTGGCTTTCCCAGAGACGAATCAATGGCTGGGTCTTGATGGCGTTTGGGAGAGTTCAATTTCAAAGAGCGATTTCGAGAGTTATGTCTCAGAGATTCGTAATCAAATTGAATTAGGAAATGTTTATCAAGTGAATGCATGTCGAGTTCTTGGAACTCAAATAGATAAGGAACGTTCACTAGCTCCATTATTTGCAAAGATATTGGCAAAGAACCCAGCTCCCAGTGCTTCCTATTTAAGGCTCCCTGATTTTGAAATAGCATCGGCATCGCCAGAGCTTTTTCTCTTGCGCGAAGGCTCGCAGATAAAAACGAGTCCAATAAAGGGAACTCGAAAGTTGTCAGAGACTGGCTCGCTATTCTCAGAGAAAGATCGAGCCGAAAATGTGATGATTGTAGATTTAATGCGAAATGATTTTGCGCGAATCTGTTCTACTGGATCTGTGAAGGTTTCTGAACTCTTTCGAACTGAATTACACCCAGGACTAGAACATTTAGTTTCTGACGTCATCGGCGAGGTACGTGGGAATTTAGGATGGGCTGAAATCTTCCGAGAAATACTTCCACCTGGTTCGGTTAGTGGTGCCCCAAAGTTCTCAGCGGTTAATTTGATATCAGAAATGGAACCAACACAACGTGGGCCTTACTGTGGCGCCCTCGGT
>CAXNFK010000031.1:0-11899 GCA_964201775.1 Candidatus Nanopelagicaceae bacterium | reverse complement strand
CTCCTTATGGTTGCTAGTTCTTGCTCTTGTGTAGGGGAACATCAAACCACGAATCGTTTATTCCCCGCTCGTTAAAATATCTTTTTTTACGCTCGGGCGTGTCATAAATCGCAGATAATTTCCTGTAAATGCCCTGAATTAATATTTTTGCGCAAATTCTTGAAAAGTAGTTGCAATCAACCAAGAAAATCACCCCGCACAAGATAACCTTCATCTCCGTGGCTACCGACGATCTCGCATCAACAACTGATAATGGCTATAACGCCAAAGATCTCGCCGTCTTAGAAGGCCTCGATGCAGTTCGTAAACGTCCCGGAATGTATATCGGAACAACTGATTCACGCGGACTCATGCACTGTCTCTGGGAAATTATTGATAACTCAGTAGACGAATCACTTGCCGGACACTGCAAGAACATTGAAATTAATTTGGAATCAGATGGTTCAGTAGAAGTTCATGATGATGGTCGCGGAATTCCGGTAGATAAAGAACCAAAGACCGGACTTACTGGTGTTGAAGTTGTTATGACCAAGTTGCACGCCGGTGGAAAATTCGGTGGCGGTTCATATGCTGCTTCAGGTGGTCTGCATGGTGTTGGTGCATCAGTAGTAAACGCACTGGCCTCAAGACTTGATGTAGAAGTTGACCGTAACGGAAAAATCTATTGGATGTCTTTCCAACGCGGTAACGCGGGAATCTTTGATGGCGATGGACCAAAGGCGCCATTTACTGAAAGTTCTGGACTTCGTGTTATTGGAAAAGTAAATGCCAAAGTTACTGGCACACGAATTAAGTGGTGGGCAGATCGACAGATTTTCCTAAAAGAGGCCGAACTCGCAATCGAAGAAATCTACGCTCGCGCACGTCAAACTTCTTACTTGGTTCCTGGCCTAACGCTTATCGTTAATGATAATCGGGCAAAGACTAAGACAACTGAGAAGTTCTTCCACAAAGGTGGAATTTCGGAATTCTGTTCTTTCCTTCGTCCTGATGACCCAATTGGTGAAGTAATTCGATTAACCGGATCCGGTGAATACACCGAAACAGTTCCAGTCCTTGATGAAAAAGGACACATGATGCCAACCGAGGTTAATCGTGAGATGGACGTTGACATTGCGCTGCAGTGGGGTAACGGTTATGAAAACACGCTTTCTAGTTTCGTAAATATTATTTCAACACCAAAGGGCGGAACCCACGTTCAAGGCTTCGAACGCGCAATCACCAAAGCATTTAACGATGCACTCCGCGCCACAAAGACCTTGAAGAATAATGAAGGCGATGTAATTAAAGATGACGTTCTAGAAGGCCTTACTTCGGTTGTAACTGTGCGAATGTCAGAGCCACAATTTGAAGGCCAGACCAAGGAAGTTTTGGGAACTGCCGCTGCAACAAAGATTGTTACTGCAGTTGTTGGCGAAGAGATGAAGAAGTTCTTTGCAACAACGAAGCGAATTGATAAAGCCACTGGCAAGATGATTCTTGAGAAAGTCGCTGGCGCATCAAGAACCAGAATTTCAGCGCGTGCCCACAAAGATATTCAGCGTCGTAAGAACGCACTAGAAAGTTCTTCGCTTCCAACAAAGCTTTCAGATTGTCGCTCAGATGACACGGATCGGACCGAACTCTATATCGTCGAGGGCGACTCAGCACTTGGCACAGCGAAGGCAGCGCGAAATTCAGAATTTCAGGCTATCTTGCCGATCCGCGGAAAGATTTTGAACGTTCAGAAAGCATCACTTTCTCAGATGCTGGAGAACAATGAATGTGCCTCAATCATTCAAGTAATCGGTGCGGGTTCAGGCCGATCATTTACTTTGGATGACACTAGATATGGTCGAATTATTCTGATGTCCGATGCTGATGTCGACGGCGCACATATTCGCTGCTTACTTCTAACTTTGCTCTCACGTTACATGCGTCCACTGATTGAAGATGGCCGAGTCTTTGCCGCAATGCCACCACTTCACCGCATCGAAGTTATTGGTGGAAAACGTGGGGAAGTCCATTACACATATTCTGATGATGAGATGAAGAAGATGACTGCAGATTTAACCAAGGCCGGTAAGCGTTGGAAAGAACCAATTCAACGTTACAAAGGTTTGGGCGAGATGGATGCAGATCAACTCCGTGAGACCACAATGGACCCAGCGCATCGCACCTTACGCAGAATCACAATGAAGGATGCAAACGCCGCAGAAGCAATGTTCGAACTGCTTATGGGCAATGAAGTCGCACCTCGTAAAGAATTTATTTCAACTGCAGATATAGCTCGAGACCGGATTGACGCTTAAGTAATTACTTAGTTTCAGCAATCCTGGCTTTAACCATCGCTTGCAATAACTTCTCGTCGACTTTCCAGTCATTTGGCACGCTAATAGTCTTTTTCTTAACATCAAGGTCTGCCATCTTCGGTCTGAATTTCTCTAGAACTTCCTGGCTCCAAGGAGCGAAGAGAATGTGGTTTTTTGCCGTTGAAACTCCAAAAACATAGTGATCACCAAGCATTAGCATCGGCTGATTCCAAGCGATTACAAGTTCTAAATCTGGGTATTTTGAAGTTATAGCCTTTAAAATTGCGCGAACTTTCGTTGCCTGTTTTGGTTCCAAAGTTTTGAAATATTGGGCTGGTGTCTCAAAGCGTTTGGCAGATAAAGAACCACGGGAATACATGACCAGAGTATTTGCATGGGCTTGCGAGAAGCCATAATTTTCGCGAAGGTGCGCGATCTGCTCTGGATACTTTTGGCCCTCCAACTTGGCCATGACCTTGAACCAATATGACATCTTCTCGCCCTACTTTTTTTCAATTAACGGGAAGTGGGCCTCTCTGCTGGAATCTTTGGGTGGCACGGAGAAAAGGCTACCGAACCTTGAGAATTAATTTTCCAGTAGTTTTGCGACCTTCTAAATCTGAATGTGCAGATGCTGCATCGGCAAGGGGAAAGCTCCCACCGATAGAGACTTTCATATCGCCGCGCTTGAAAGCGCTGAAGACTTCGCCTGCACGCCATAACAATTCTTCGCGAGTTACGGCAAAATCGGCAAGAGTTGGACGAGTTAGAAAGATTGATCCGGGGGAGATCTTCATAATTTCGATCGGCGGGACCTGGCCACTTGCAGCACCGTAAATAACAAGAGTTCCTCTGCGAGCAAGGACCAACAAGTTCTCTTCAAAAGTATCTTTACCAACGCCGTCATAGATTACGTTGACACCAATTCCATCAGTGAATTCCTTAACTTCTTTAGAGAATCCCTCATATCCAATCGCGAGATCTGCGCCAGTAGCAATAGCTAACTCTCGCTTCTCTTGCGTTGAAGCGGTTGCTATAACTTTGCCACCAAGTGATTTGATGTATTGGGTAAGTAATAATCCAACACCTCCTGCGGCTGAATGCACTATCGCAGTATCGCCAGGCTTTATCTCAAATGAATCTCTTGCTAAATAATGCGAAGTCATTCCTTGCAATAGAAGTGAGACTGCATCTTCGCTACTCATTGCATCTGGAATTGGAATAAGTGTCTCGGCAGGGCGCACTACATATTCGGCATATCCGCTGATTGCCATAACCCAACCAACACGGTCTCCAACTTTTAAATCACTTGGCGCATCTGAACCGAGTTCGGCAATTCTTCCAACGCCCTCGACGCCCGGAATGTAGGGGGTCTTTACCGGGTACTTTCCCAGGCGATGATAGATATCGATAAAATTTACGCCAGCAAGTTCAACTTCGATTAACGCCTGTTCACTTGTGATCGTAGGACGATCTAATTCGCAGAGTTGCAAAACTTGTGGCCCACCAAATTGGGAAACCTGAATCGCTTTCATTAAAACTATGCGATACGTGTGCGGCGCGGTGTTGCGAAGTTCTTAGAGACTTCATCAAGCTCAACCGAGACCTGGGCCTTGATCGCATCTTCCGAAGCAAGTAGCGCCTTTAGCTTTGTCACAATCGCCTTAAGGTCTTTCTGTTCGGTTTCAAGTTCTAACTTACTAAGTTTGGTTAAGCGACGAAGTGGCATATCCAAGATGTAAGTGGCTTGTTCATCTGAAAGTTTGTAAGCCTTAATAAGCGCTGCCTTTGCTTCTGGCGCATCTTCGGCAGCACGAATCAATTTGATTACCTTGTCGATATCGATGATTGCTTTTAGAAGTCCATCAACTAAGTTCAAACGGCTCTCTGCTTTTGCTTTACGGAATTCAGATCTGCGACGAATTACTTCGATGCGGTGATCAATAAATACTTGCAGAAGCTCTTTCAGACCAAGGGTTAGTGGCTTTCCGCCAACAAGTGCAACTGCATTTACCGAGAATTGATCTTCCATCGGAGTTAATTTAAAGAGGTTTGCAAGGACATCTTCTGGCTCGAAACCATTCTTGAGTTCAACAACAACCTTGGTTCCTTGTTGGCCGTCAGATAAATCAACGATGTCGGAAATTCCTTGAATCTTCTTAGCCTTAACTAGGTCTGCAATCTTTTCAACAATTTTCTCTGGGCCGATGTTGTAAGGCAGTTCGGTTATAACTAGGCCTTGTTTTCTGGCTGTTACTTTCTCAATAGCAACTGTTGCACGAACTTTGAAAGATCCGCGGCCAGATTCATAGGCTTCAGCGATTCCTTCTTTGCCAACGATCTCGCCACCTGTTGGAAAGTCTGGGGCAGGGACAAACTTCATTAGCGCTTTAAGCGTCGCCTTTGGGTTTTCAATCAAATGCTTAGTAGCCGCGATAACTTCACCTAAGTTATGGGGCGCCATATTCGTCGCCATACCAACTGCAATACCAGTTGCACCATTTACCAGAAGATTCGGAAATGCTGCGGGGAGAACTTGTGGCTCTAATAATTGACCATCGTAGTTAGATCCAAAATCAACGGTGTTTTCATCTGATTCATTAACCATTGCCATCGCGGCCGGTGCGAGACGTGATTCGGTATAACGCATTGCAGCTGGGCCAGAATCTAGCGAACCAAAGTTTCCGTGGCCATCGATAAGTGGAAGTCGCATTGAGAAACTTTGCGCCATACGAACCATGGCATCATAAATTGCACCATCCCCGTGCGGATGCAACTTACCCATTACTTCACCAACAGCGCGGGCGCATTTAACGTGGCCTTTATCTGGGCGAAGTCCCATATCTGACATCTGGTGCAGGATGCGACGTTGCACTGGTTTTAAACCATCACGAGCATCTGGAAGTGCGCGCGAATAAATTACGGAATATGCATATTCGAGAAATGATTCTGACATCTCTTGCGAGACATCGATATCAATTATTCGGCCTGGGTTCTCACCTGGTTTTGGGAGAACGGCTTTTGGTGTTTTTGCCATGTGGCGTATCTTGCCAATGAACTATCTAATTACTCGGTAGCGACTCGTTTTAAGCAAGTTTCATCAAGTTCGATCAGTCGGTCTTGCTCCGATAAGTGCAACACATTTGGCTGCAAGGTCGATTCCAGATTCCAAGGCTTCAATTAGCTCACCACTCTTGGCCCATATTGAAATAAATCCAGCAGCGAAGGCATCTCCAGCTCCTGTTGTGTTCACCACAGTTGTCTTCTTTGCTTCAGTTTGAATTAATTGACCACCTCGGGTTTGTCCGAGCGCACCATTTGATCCACGTTTAATTACAACTGTGTTTACGCTTTTAAGTAATTCACTAGCAGCATCAACCGGATTCTTTTTCCCAGTTAAGAATTGAGATTCTTCTTCATTTAAAACAATGCAATCAACGAATTCAAGCCAACTATTCGCGGTGGCAACTCCAACCTCGATTAGCACTCCAACAGTTGCGGGGTCCAAAATGATGCGCAGATTTGTGCTTTTAATTTTCGAGATTATTTCCAGGATTCCAGTACGAGATAGCGGGTTAATTAGCGAATACGCTGAGAGATAAACGGCACTGAATTGAGCAAGATCTGGAAGATCGCTTAACTCAAGACCTGCGTTTGCCCCGGAATCTGGAAACATTGTTCGTTCGCCATCAGCGCCGACAATTACGATAACTACGCCAGTATTCATGTTAGGAATTACGGTATTTGAATGTTCAACGCCATAAGCATCTAATTCTGCAAGCAAAGTTTGTCCAGCTGAATCAGCTCCGACTCGAGTGACCAGATATGCCGGAGTTTTATTGTGGGAGAGCCAAGAAGCCACGTTCGCGGCTGCGCCACCACCTTGCGTTGAAATCTTTGCTCGGGTTTCTAGGCCTTCAACTATTGGTCGATTAAGAAGAACAGTTACATCCAACATAATGTCGCCGATACATAAAATTTTCAGATCAGCCATATCGGTTAAATTCCTTAAAGAGCACAGGCGATTTGGGCCGCCAACTTTGAATTCGCCTTAATGATTTCAATGTTAACTCGTAAAGATTCACCCTTACTTGTTGTATGAAAATGTTCAAGAAGGAATGGCGTCACGCCTTTTCCAGATATTGCCTTGGCGGTTGCCGCTGAAAGTCCGGCCTCTAAAATTTCATCATGGAAAGTCTTATCCATCTGATTTACAACTGGGTTTGCAACAATTATTGCGGTGTCATCGGTATTCAAGCTGTGGCGAAGCCCCCAAATTTTTGCAATTTCTTCCACACTTTCAACTCGATGTTCGATCTTGAATCCAGAATCAGTTAAATAAAAGCCAGGGAAATTATTTGTTTTATAGCCAAGCACCGGGATAGCCAAAGTTTCCAGTCTTTCCAAGGTTCCTGCAACATCCAAAATTGATTTAACACCTGCGCAAACAATAATTAAATTGGTCTGGGCTAACTCAGTTAGATCAGCAGATTCGTCGTAAACATGACCGCGATGAACGCCACCTAATCCACCAGTAGCGAAGACATCGACATGCGCAAGGCTAGCGATGTGTGATGTTGCTGCGACAGTTGTGGCCGCGCTCTTCCCATCAGCACAAATAATTGCGAGGTCGCGGGTCGAAGCTTTAACAATATTGTCATCATTCGCAATTCGGATTAACTGATCTTCTTCTAGGCCAACAAAAATCTCACCATCAATAATTGCAATTGTTGCAGGTACCGCACCTTCACTACGAACGATTCCTTCGACTTCTCTCGCGACATCTAGATTTATTGGACGGGGCAGACCATGCGAAATAATTGTGGATTCGAGCGCAACGATTGGGCGGCCTTGACTCTTGGCGGCGGAAACTTCCTTCGAATACTTAATCACGTGCGCACATTACATCAGGCAATTGTGTTGTGGCTAAACAAGTTAGGGCAAGATACGACTATGAATCCTCGGAATTTAGCGGCGCTATCGAATTCCATATTCAATTCCCTTCAGGTTTCAGGGACAGTAAACGAACTTGGGATTCCAGAGAATTCAGGAGCCCGTGAATGTCTGCTTTTAATAGATGGCATGGGCGCCGAACTAATTAGTAAATACGGTAGCCAGTTCCCAATATTCAAAGAATTAATTTCATTCGATAACTTAGATTCGCACTTTCCATCAACAACAGCAACAAATCTTTCATCCCTTGGAACTGGAACACTTCCTGGAGTGCATGGAATGTTGGGTTACACTGTTCGAGTTCCACGAAGTGGTGAACCTGGACGCTTATTAAATTCTCTTAAATGGGATGAGCGAGTTGACCCAGTTATTTGGCAGAACGTCCCAACACTCTTTGAACGCGCTGCAGCCCAAGGTATTTCGGTTTCACACATTGCTGCAAAACGTTATGAAGGATCTGGCTTCACTCAAGCAGCACTTCGGGGTGCGCAGTACTTGGGTGCCAATCAAATCGAAGACATTATTGCGAACACGGTTGAAGCAATGAAACCTTCGCCTTCATTCTCTTACGTTTACATAAATCATTTGGATGCCGCAGGACACGATGATGGAGTTGGTTCAGAGAAATGGCTTCTTGCACTTTCAACTGTTTCTGAATTGATTACTGGTCTTCGCGATCGATTGCCAAAGGGAACCAGGCTCTGGGTTACAGCCGATCACGGAATGATTAACGTGGGCGAGAAAATAATTTTGGGGCAAGACAATAATTTAATGGAGAATGTAACTCTGGTCGGGGGAGAACCAAGGGCACGACATATTTATCTTCGCGAAGGCGCAACAGCAGAAACTGTAGCCAGCTGGCGGGAATTTCTAGGGAATAAGGCCGATGTGTTTAGCCGCGATGAAGTTATTGCCGCAGAACTTTTCGGACCAGATATTTCAATTGATAGCAGCGAACGAATGGGCGATCTAATTGCAATAGCGAAGGGTGAAATGATTTTGATTGATCCAACCCGTATTAAAGAAGAGAGCAAGATGGTTGGGCACCACGGCGGGCTTGAAGCAATAGAAGTAGCGATTCCGTTACTTACTCACCAAAGTTAAGAGTTATTCATCCTCGGTCTTAGAGCCGCCGAACATAATGTCATCCCATGATGGAAGTTTCGGACGAGATGAGACGCCATCTTTAACTGGATCTGATTCGTCAACAACATCAACATCTAATTCTTCGGCAAAATACTCTTCATCTAGTTCAATAATTTCCGTAACTGAAACTTCTTCCCGAACCGCAACCAACCTTGGCGCTGCTGGTGGGGGAGTTGTCGGAGCAAAAGGAGTTGGGTCCTGCGAATTAATAAAGCCATGAGTCGCAGTTCTTGGTCGAGATTCTTTAGCATCGCCCGCAATCCATCTCGCCGAATCATCTTGAGCGGTGAGAATTCGATTTCCTAATTCAAAGTTCCATTGCGCTTCAGCGGTTCCATCAATGTTTGGATACTGGACAACAACGCTCCAAGTTCCATCAATGTTGCGATGGGTATTCCATTCGACAGCTTCCATATCAACACCGTGATTTGAGAGTTGAACAAATGTTGCTTCATCTAGCGTTGGTGAAGACGATTCGCGTCGTAGAAAAGATTTAAGGGCGGTTTCAATTACATATGCCCGCTCTTGCAAAATTGGCCCAGCAAATTTTTCAATCTTCTCAATTGACCAATCTGTCGTTCTAGAAATAGATCCCATAGTTTCGCCAGCGCGTAGGCGAGCCTGAACTTCTTTGACGCCAAAAGTTGGGCGCTCATCAATTGGCGCAACCGAAACTAACCGTGGTTGGGTCAGAGTGGTTTTCAGAGTTTCAGTTATTGGTAATGAAAATTTTGCACCCGCGCTGTTGGTCATCTCGATTGCTGACCCGTCGCCGGTGCGCCCAACGAGTTGGAGCTCGGCTGGCTTACCTGTTATGTCATCACTCACGGGTGTAACTCTGCCACAGGGGGTGAGAAAAAGTGGGTAGCAACGAGTGGTTAAATTCTCCAATGAAGAGCGAAATCAAAGCCGAACTACTTGACCTAGCAATCGGCATCGCTAAATCTGCGGGCGAATTGTTGATGGCCAGGCCAGATGTGTTCGATCTCGAAACTAAGTCAACTGCAATTGATTTTGCAACCCAGATGGATACCGCAAGTGAAAAGCTCATAGTTTCCAAAATTCTAGAAGCCCGCCCAGATGATGGAATCATTGGCGAAGAAGGTTCGTCCATCCCATCAAAATCTGGTGTTACCTGGGTAATTGATCCCCTTGATGGAACTGTGAATTATTTCTATGGAATTGCTGGGTGGAACGTCAGCATTGCAGCCAAAGATAGTGAGGGTGTTCAAGTTGGTGTTGTTTATGCGCCTTCAATAAATTCACTTTGGGCAGCGACAAATGGTGGCGGTGCAACTTGTAATGGCAAGAAAATAAAATGCAATGACCCAGTTGAATTTAATCGCGCCTTGATTGGAACTGGATTTTCATATGATGTTGCAGATCGCGAAGCACAAGCAAAATTAGTTTCAAAACTTTTATTAGAGATTCGTGACCTACGTCGTATTGGCGCTGGCGCTGCAGATTTATGTTTGGTAGCTACAGGCCGACTCGATGCATTTTATGAAAAAGGTTTGAATGAATGGGATCTGGCTGCTGGGGGATTAATTGCAACTGAAGCCGGGGCCCTGGTTACTGGTAGAAATGGTGGGCCAGCGGGCAAGGAGATGGTCATCGCAGCAGGGCCACATCTGCACGCAAGGCTCGTCAAGGAGATCGGCTGACCAGAGACGAATTGGTCGGATAAGGGTGGCTGTGGCAAGATACGACTTCTGTCCTAAAGAAAAGGAAATGCCATGAACGTGTTAGACGCGGTAGATGCCGCATCACTTCGCTCCGATGTTCCAACCTTCCGTTCCGGAGACGAGATCAAGATTCACGTTCGTGTTATCGAAGGTAGCAAGAGCCGTATCCAGGTTTTCCAAGGATTAATTATTCGCCGCCAAGGTTCAGGCATCCGCGAAACTTTCACAATCCGCAAGCTTTCTTACGGTGTCGGTGTTGAGCGAACTTTCCCAGTTCACACACCTGTAATTGAAAAATACGAAATGGTTCGTCGCGGAGATGTTCGTCGTGCCAAGCTTTATTACCTACGCGATCTTCGCGGTAAGGCTTCAAAGATTAAAGAGCGTCGTGGAGTTGGCGGCGAGTTTATTGTTGAAGAGGTAATGGCAGCAGCCCCCGCCGTAGCAGCAGCAGTCGTAGCAGCAGCAGCAGCCACAACAGCAGATTTAGAAACAGTACAAGTGATTGAAGCGCCAGTTGTTGAAACTGTTGAAGTAATAGAAGCACCAGTAGCAGAAGTTGTCGAAACTCCTGCAGCTGATGTTGAAACTACTCCAGAAGCGTAATTAATTTCTAAGTGCGTTTGATTTAAATGCGCGCACCCAAGAAGGGTTCATTTTTTCGTGAACTTCCAATAATCGTAGTTTCAGCGCTAGTCGTATCGATAATCGTTAAAACTTTCTTTATTCACTTCTTCTTCATTCCTTCTGGCTCAATGGAGAACACCCTTCAAGTTGGCGATCGAATTGCAGTTAACAAATTTGGAAGTTACTTCGGCGAAATTAAACGTGGGGAAGTTGCAGTCTTTCGAGATCCTGCGGGTTGGCTTGGAACTCCATCGGAGAGCGCTGATCCTAAAATTATTCAAAGCATAAAGAGCGGTCTAGTTACAGTTGGAGTTCTTCCAGACCCAGCAAAGCAATATTTAATTAAACGTGTAATTGGCGTAGGCGGCGATACCGTAACTTGTTGCGACAAGAAGGGCTTCCTTACAGTCAACGGAACCTCAGTTACCGAGCCTTATATTTATACCGGCGATAAACCAAGTGATACTGATTTTAAAGTTACAGTTCCAAAAGGTTTTATCTGGGTAATGGGCGATCACCGTGGCGCAAGTGCGGATTCAAGATTTCACACTGATGACATACATAAAGGAATGGTTCCTTTATCATCAGTAGTTGGCAGAGCAACCGTAGTTGTCTGGCCATTTAATCATCTCAAATTCTTAAGCGTTGGAAGCGATTTATCTAAGGTTGTAATTAACAATACAAAGTAATGAAACATATTGAGTCGACGCTAATTGCATCTGGAATGAAGCAGATTGCTGGCGTTGATGAAGCGGGACGTGGACCCTGTGCCGGACCACTAGTTATAGCAGCGGTAATCCTTAAAGATCCATTTGCAAAAGAACTTTCAAAGGTTCGAGATTCCAAAGAGTTATCAGAAAAAGTGCGCGAAGAACTCTATGACGTCGTAATCGAACAGGCCCTTAGTTATTCAATCATTGATATTTCAGTTGATGAGATTGATAAATTTGGGCTTCATAAATCAAATCTTGAAGGAATGCGCCGGGCAATTAATTCTTTGGATATAGCACCCGATTATGTTTTAACCGATGGATATCCAATCGAGGGTTTAGCAATACCAAACCTTGCGGTTTGGAAGGGTGATCAAGTTGCGATATCAATCAGCGCCGCATCAATCCTGGCTAAGGTTTATCGCGATCGCGTAATGATTAAGTTGGATGCGAAGTATCCGGGATATGGCCTTGCCAAACACAAGGG
>CAXNFK010000030.1:0-12001 GCA_964201775.1 Candidatus Nanopelagicaceae bacterium | reverse complement strand
ACTAATTTCACATTTGCAGTTGCTAGAGTTGCATTCAAAGTTGTAATTCCAGAAACTCCAACTGTTGCAGTATCTGAAATGACCTTTGAGTATCCAACAGAATTCCAATTTGGGTTTGCTATTACACGATAAACGCCAGGATCAACTGTTAGCGAATAGGTGCCATCTTGGCGAATGCTTTCGCATGCGTTCCAATCCCAATTTGCACCGTTCTGCTTCTGTGCACAAACCCAGCCCCATCCAGCCATATTCGCTGGTGTAATTGTGCCGCGCAGATTTGCCTCACCTAGCGCAAAACTTGCAGTACCTGTTGTTGACACAACGATGTCTGAGGAATTGGCCCTAGAAAGACCACTGACAAGTGAATTAATTTGATAAACATAAATCTTGTAAGTTCCATCTGGCAAATATGTTGAATATGAACCATCAGCATAAATTGTTAAATACTTATTCATCCAGAAATAATTTGAGCCAACTTTGCGCAGCACATAGGCATGAGCCGCTGGGTAATATCTAGCTTCTTGTCCATTAAGTTGCGAGACATCCACTGCGGTAGCCAAGTTAGTTATAGAACCAGTTAGATTCGCCGCTAACAACGTGACATTGACAACCTGTTGATCTGCGGCGACCGTGAATTCATTTGATGGTGTTTCTACAACACCAGACGCGGCCCAACCTGGAGATACAACCAATCGGTATGTTCCATCATCAACTTGCATTCGAAAAGTACCATCGTCAAGCACTTGGCTTCCGTAATTTGTCCAGTCCCACGAGTCACCATTTTTCTTATCAACGCGAACCCATCCACCAACTGAATTTTCAGTACTAGAAATTGTGCCGCGAACATTTCCCTCACTTAGAGCAAAACTCTTTGTAGTTGAAGATCCTGCTGTGACAGTAAAGCTATCTGAAACTGTTCGAGTAACGCCTGTTGCGTCATATCTTGGGAAAGCTACAACGCGAGAAACACCCTCATCTAACTTCATCGCATAACTTCCATCAGATTTGATTCCAGAACTCGTTGCAACGCCAGGTGCACCAGACCAACCAGACCAGCCACATTTACATGCGTACTGTTCGGCGTAAACCCAGCCATAGGCTGACTTATCAATTGGTGTGATTACGCCAGTAACATTTGGCGTATTGAGAGCGACGTTAACTTCAAGAGGCGTTGATCCGGAAATTGTAAAATCTGTGGATTCAGTTCTAACAACTCCAGTTGCATTTTCGGGTGGAAAGATTTGCAGACGATACTTTCCTACTGGAAGTTGAAGTGCATATTTACCAAGTGGCGAAATATTTGTTCGATAGTTTGTCCATTGGGCATATGCACCATCTGTCTTTAAGACCTGAATCCAGCCCCCGGCAGATTTATCAACATCGCTCACTGTCCCTGAAAGATTTCCGGTTGAGAGTGCGATATTTACGACTTTCACATCGCTCGCAATTGCAAACTCTTCAGATGTGGTTGTGGTGTAAGGCGAATCCATTTTTACGCCCTGAATATAGGCGCCCTTGCCAACGTAAAGGATCGATGCAGGTGTCACTATGACACGGAAAGTTCCATTATCAACTTTGAAACCGTATTTTCCATTCTGATCTAATTGCTTACATGTAACGGTAAAGAAGTTATCGTTCTCTTTTCGTTCAATACAAACTTGCCCCATGATCGCATCTTCAGTTGGCGTAACGGTTCCCGTGATATTAGGAGAAGCTAACGCAATAGTTGTTGGAACTGGGAAACTGCTTGAACTCGGGATGTCGAAAGATGCGGATTGCGTCTGTACAAAATCACTACCTTCTGGATCTAAGCGCAATCGATATCTGCCATCAGGAAGATAGGCCTCTAAAACACCAGATGAATTTACTGTCGCCCAATCATGGAATTGGAAATACCCCTGAGATTGAATTTTTTCAATCAATACCTGCGTGCCAGGAGATTTATCAGTTGGCGTCACCGTTACGGAGAAATTAGAAGAGGGAAGAGTAAAGTTAAAAGTATTTGACCCGGTTGCAACCGTAAATGAGTCTGAAAGCAACCTAAATACACCAGTTGCTTCATTATTTGGACTTATTCGTGCTCGGTAAGTTCCGGGCGCTAAATAAATTGAATACTGGCCATTCTCTTTTATCCCGAAACTTACGCCGGCGTAATCCCATTTGCCTGAAGTGAGAACTTCTATCTCTCCCCAACCACCACCAGATTTATTAGTTGGGTTCACAGTGCCGCTTACATTTGCCTCAACCAGAGTTAGATTTACAACTTGTGGGGTGGAAGTAACCGTTATTGAATCAGATTGAACACCAAAATAATTTGACCATTGGCCAGAAGCACTTGCCTTTAATTTGTATCGACCATCAGGAAGCGCCATTTGAAATGTTCCATCACTTCTAATTTGCGCCCAATAGTCATAGTCTTGAGCAGAATTTTGATACATCTGTGAAACATAGACACTTCCATTTACTGCATTACCTGTAGGTGAGACTGATCCTGTAACATTTGCGGTTCGCAAAGTTATATTTGATACGACCTCCGCCCCTGCACTGGCAACAGTAAATTCAGCCCCGGGTGTTCGAATGAATTTTCCATCCCCGGACTCGGCCCAAACACGATATGTACCAGCGGGAAGTGCCAATGAATACATTCCATTTTCATTAATTGGTGACCAAACATTATTTAGTCGTTTCCAAAAGACTTTCACACCAGTAATTTTCTGTTCTACGTAAACATTGCCGCCCGCAGAAAGTGTTGTTGCTGAAACAGTTCCTGAAACATTCCCCCTAGCAAGCGTTACTTCAACTACTTGCGTAGTACCAGTAACAATAAAGGAACTTAAAACTGTGGTGTTTGCTGTTGTAGAAGAAGTTCCTGGCGCAATCGTTACCGTGTAAGTTCCCGCAGGAATACCTACAAACCCAATTCCATTCTGGTTTATACTGCCCCAATAGTCATTGCCATCTACGTCACTTATATTTATGGATCCCCAAGCGGCATTTTCAATCGGACTAACAATGAACTTTAGATTTGCTAAATTCAGTGCCAGAGTTCCAACCACATCTGCGCCGCCAGATGTAACCGTGAATTCTGGCGAAGTTGTTGATACATAACCATCACCATTGCCATTTGGATTCGCAACTATTCGGTAGGTCCCAGGATCCAGAGATAACCTTGCAACACCATTTTCATTTATGTTAATACCATCGCTGTAACTGAAGTAGTAACCTTTTTTTGGATGGAAAAGCTTCTCTTCGATTTGAGCCCACCCGGCGTTGGACACAGTTGTTGGAGTAATTGTGTAAATAACATTTGGGTCAGTGGACATCGCAAAATTCACGGTGACTTGTGAAGTAGAAACGGTGAAGGAATCCGAATATGTGTTCACAAACTGACTACCCGAGAGGATCTCCCATTTAGGTCTTATCGCCATGCGATAAGTGCCATCAGGCAAGTTCAGAGCAAATTGCCCTGAACTGTTCGTGCCAAATCCATACTTAAGACCACGCCAATTGGTCGTAACGCCATCACTTATTTGTGACTGAATCTGTCCCCAAACACTACCTGCAATGGTAATTCCAGAAATTGTGCCCACAACATTTGGGGTGGGAATTGTTACAGGAATTATCTGCAATGAACTCGTTGATGTGCTGGGCACGTCAAAAGTGATGTCACCATTGCAATGGCCAGAAAAAACGAAATCTATCCCTGGCGGAACTGAAATGTTTGCAGTTCCGGTCTCATTTAACTGCGTTCCAACGGTAAATCGCTCAGCATAACCCGAATCTGCAGGAACTGCATTTATCCATGCATTTGAACAAGCAAGAATATTTGAAACTGTAAATTTATAATTCAGCGGTGAAAGTGAAATATTTCTAGAAATTGAAGTTGTTAAAACTGTAAAAGAATCTCCCCCTGTTAGGTATGAAGTTCCTACATTTCCAAATTGTGCCCAAATTCGGACAGATGATCCAGTTGCTTCTCCAAGATTTACGGAATAAGTCTTATCTTTATAAATATCTTTTGTATACGATCCATTTATTTCTAGCCACTCGCCACTTATATATTTTTCTGCCCACGCTATGCCGTAAGCATCTTCTGGCATTCCGCTGATAATCCCAGTGACAGTTGTTGGTGCGGCATTTGCGGGAGCAGCGCTGAATATTGAGAAAATAAAACCAGCAAATATCCCAATTAAAGTTAAGAGAAAAAATCTAGTAACGCGCAAAGGTGAGAGACGCAAAATTCCATGATTTTCAGAATTTGCCATGTTCTCTCCTTCTGTCAGGCATCAGTGTATTTACTAGCGAAGGAATTTGCGCACTCAGCTAGGGTGAATTCTCGATGATTACGGCGCAATTCTGAGGACCCTCCACTAGCCTTCCCCCATGACATATCAATTGCGTGACCTAAACGGAAAAGTTGTAATCATTACTGGCGCAACCGCAGGAATTGGTGCCGCAGCGGCGAAAGCTTTAGTTGAGAAGGGCTGCAAAGTTGTTTTGAACGCCCGAAACGAAGAGCGCCTTAAAGGCATGGTTGCTGAACTCGGTGCAAACGCTGTTTATGTCGCCGGTGATTGTTCAGAACCAGATCTTGCTCGCAAAGTTGCAAAGGCCGCAATCGATAACTTCGGAACTATCGATGCCGTCGTTCCAAATGCGGGAATTGGTTTCTACGGTTCAATCCTTGATCACAGCGATGAGGATATGAATCGCATGATGCGAACAAACTACGAAGGCACAGTTCACATGGTTCGTGCCGCACTTCCAACAATGTTGGCGAAGAAAGAGGGCGATGTAATTATCGTCGCATCAGTTGCAGGATTCCGCGGTGGCGATATCGAAGCTGTTTACACCGGAACCAAGCATGCTCAAGTTGGTTTTGCTGGCGCACTTGATCGCGAACTTCGCGTTAAAGGTGTTCGCGTTGCACTTGTCTGTCCTGCAGGTGTTGAAACTGAATTCGCACTTGGCTTTGGTCGCACCGCTGGCGAAGAAAAGTTGAAAACTTATTTGCGTCCAGAAGATGTTGCTTTTCAAATCACAACCATAATGAGCCAACCACGTTCGGTTCGCACACATGTCTGGAAAATGTGGTCGATGGGACAAGATTCCTAATTAAGTTAACGGGTTAAAACTAGCCCTTAACTACCGCTTTAATAATCGCTTCAGGTGTTGCGTGCTCACCAACTTTTGCATCAACACTTGTAGCGATTCCATTTTTCTGAGCCGCTGCCAAGAAAGCCAATTGCGCAGCGATATCAGTCATCCAATACATCGCCGATGGCCCGGCCCGATCCAAGATTCGCTCGGCCTGTGCAATTCGCGCATCTGAAAACTTTTCCATATCGTTCTTATCATCTTCAACAATTGCCAATAAATATTGCTTAATCTCAAAAGCAATTCCAGTCTTATCACCGTCATCATCAATTAACGTTTTAAGTTCGGCATCCAAGCCGCGCATCTTTCGACCTTCGCGCTTTTTTCGGGATCTTCGCTCCATATATAAATAGACCAGCGCTGCAATGAATAGAAATTCAAACATTTTCTGCCCCTTTGATTGATTCAAACCTATGCCCTCCCTCTGACATCCCGACAATCCAACGTTTTCAAGCCTCTGCCGACTACCCTTTTACTCATGAGCAAAGAAATCACATCCCAAAGTCTTCGCAAAATAAACATCTTCGCTGGAATTCTCCATCTGGCACAAATGGCTGCAGTCCTCGCACTCAGCAACGACTTCGCACTTCCAGTCACTGCGAACTACATGTCTGGCCCGCCGGGATCCACATACGCCGAACCAGTCATTCTTTTTAGTACTCCAGTTGGTTTAACAGTTGCAATCTTTCTTGGTCTATCTGCACTTGCCCACTTCATCGTCGCAAGTCCTCAATTTTTCCCACGTTACAGCGCAGGCATAGCCGCAAAGCGAAACTATTTCCGCTGGGTTGAATACTCAATCAGTTCTTCGGTAATGATTGTTTTAATCGCACAAGTAACTGGTGTTGCAGAAATTTCCGCAATAATTTCAATATTTGGTGTTAACGCATCGATGATTTTATTTGGTTGGTTGCAAGAGAAATATGAGAATCCTGGCAGTGGCGGTTGGCTTCCATTTATCTTTGGTTGCATCACCGGAATCATTCCTTGGATTGCACTTCTCTTTTATGTGTTCTCAATCGGCGGAGTTGGCGATACTTCCGCCCCAGCCTTCGTCTATGGCATCGTCTTAACGATATTTATCTTCTTCAACTCATTCGCACTTGTGCAATGGTTGCAATATAAGAAGGTCGGAAAGTGGTCAGAGTACATTCGCGGTGAACGCACTTACATCACGCTCTCGCTCGTTGCTAAATCACTTCTGGCTTGGCAGATCTTTGCCAACACATTAATCCCTGCATAGCGCTTCTTAAAGTTTTAAAAATGACTCCCGGTGACTAAATCGGGAGCCATTTAGTGTGCGTATGACTGGTGGGAATCGAACCCACGACCATCTTCTTAGTCAGAGAAGGGCTCTATCCGCTGAGCTACAGCCACACGCATGCGAAAGTTAGCCCTGATTACATTCTGTTAAATTTTTGAAAATGATTTTGTGAATAGAAATTAGATGTGCATAAAGAAATTCAGGAAAATAATGTTAAGGTTTACGTACTTAGTCAGAGAAGGGTTAGTCTGGGTGTTATTGTTAGTCTCTTAGTCATAGGGGTGTGCAATACAATCTGAGCTACAAGAAAAAGCCCCGCAGAGAAATCTGTGGGGCTTTTTTTTGTTTCAAGATAAGTGCAGTAATTAATTCCTCATTTTTTATGGGCCAAGAGGAAGTCGAAAACTGAGGAAATGAACGCAGCATTTATCTTTGGTAGGTGCTTTCCCCCAGCGATCGTCCACATTTCAACTGCTACACCTTTAGGGCACTTATAATCCGCTTTGGTTGTCTCAGAACCAGCAAGAACTGATTCGTAATTAAATTTCGCCTTGTTCTTTATCAACGCCGCCGAAGTTGAACAGCCATTAACTTCTGCCCACTTACCTGTTTCAACAGTGACACTTGGATAAGGTTGTTTGGGATCATCAAAGACATCTCCACCAGCAATATGAATCAATTCATCTTCAGTGCCATTAATTTGCAAGATGCTGACTGGTCGATCTGCTTTACATAGTGACATATCCGCAAAGCTGGATCCGTTGAAATTCACAAGCGCCGCTATCTTGCTCGAATTATTGCAAGCCGCGGTATATGACATGAAGCCACCATTTGAATGCCCAAAGAAGTAAACGCGCTTGGCATCAATCGAAACCTTTGCACTTATTTGCTTCACCAGATCCATCAAATACTTGGAATCATCAACGCCACTCTTTTCGAAGTCACAACATGATCCAGTCGCATTCCAAAAAGGAAGTCCGCCACTATTCTTCGAACCAGATGGCAGAGCCAAAACAACTCCGCGCTTATAAGCCTCGGCAGTTAAATCAACGAGTGCCAATAAATCATTCGGTGTCGCTGTGAAACCAGGAAGTGCAACAAGCAATGGCGCCGCTACTTTGGCTTTCAACGTTCCAGGAATTAATACTTGGGCCGGGCGCACATCACCAACCTTTATTAATTTGCTTCCCTTTTTTAAAGTTATCTTCACGCCTTTTTCCAGAACAAATTGATTACCGGCACTTGCTGGTGCAGTTGGTCCAGCAGAAGGAACTGGTCCAGCAGAAGCGGTTGGTTTTGCCGCGGGTGTTTCTGCTGCAGGAAGTGGATCTCCGTCAATCCACCACTTTGCGATTCCGAAAATAAGAATGCACGAAAGATTCTTTCCGCTATACGAACTAAGTTCTTTCTGCCCAACAGCATCAGCCGAACATGTTCGCCCAGGTGCTGCAGCCCCTTCTGGATATCCGTCATCCAAAGCCGCATTTGCATAGGAAGTAATTAATGACGTAAGCAAAGAAGTAACTGCCAATACAGTGAATAACTTGCGCAGCATTAATTTCATGCCCAATTAGATTGCATTTTCTGGCTTATATCAAGGGTAAATGAATGAACTCAACAAGAGATTTGCAATAAAAGTTAAGTAAAATCAGGCATGCCTCGCACCGCAAAAACCAAGAACGGATTCGCACCTAAAATCTGCGTTCGCTGCGGCCTGGAATTTGAATGGCGCAAAAAGTGGGCAAAGAACTGGACCGAAGTTAAGTATTGCAGCGAGAGATGTCGTGATAACAAGTGAAACGAATTATCTACATCCCATTCGATCACTTGCATCGAAATTTCGGCGCGCTCAAGAACGCTGATTCAAAAGAAGATGTAATAGCAATAGTCGAAAGCGCCCGCATGACAACTGGGCGCAATTGGCATAAGGAACGCTTATTCTTTCTAATCTCCAGCGCTCGACATTTCGCCCAGGCGTTGCAAGAAGAAGGATTCACTGTCGAATACGTTAAGGCTGCTACAACTATTGATGGCCTCGAAACTATAAGAGCAAAACACAAAATCACTGAAGTAATCTGTGCTGAACCTTCATCACATCGTCAATTTGCTGCGCTAAAAAAATTTGATGTCACATTAATCCCTAATGATTTCTTCTTAACTCCTCGCCCGCTATTTGCCGAATGGGCTGGCAGTCAAAAATCATTTCTGATGGAGAGTTTCTACCGCGCCCAACGTCTTCGCCTCGGAATTTTAGTCGAAGGTAATAAGCCAACTGGTGGCGCTTGGAACTTTGATAAAGAGAACCGCCTGCCACCACCAAAAAAATATGATGGCCCAAAATATCTAGAACACAAGCGCGATCAAATCGATATTGAAGTTGCCAAAGAACTTGGCCACACCCCAACAACAACTTGGGCCACGACACGAAAAGGCGCACTTGCTCAATTAAAAAACTTTATCGATAACCACTTTGCCGAATTTGGTCCGCTCGAAGATGCGATGACAACCGATAACTGGGCGCTTCACCATTCACTTCTCTCGCCATATCTCAACAATGGTTTGCTCCATGCCTCCGAAGTAATCGATGCCGCGGTCAAAGCATTTAAAACTGGAGATGTTCCCATTGAATCTGCCGAAGGCTTTATCCGCCAGATTATTGGCTGGCGCGAATATGTAAACGGTATGTATTGGTTTCTTGGGCCTGATTACCGCAAAAACAATCAATTAAATGCAACTAGAAAACTTCTTCCACTATTTACCGATCCAGATAAAACCCAAATGAACTGCATCAAAGAAACAGTCACTGATATCAACAATCGGGCCTGGGTTCATCACATCCCCCGCCTTATGCTTCTAAGCAATCTCGCGTTAGTCACCGGCACCAACCCGCAAGAGTTTCTTGACTGGATGCGCGAAGTATTTATCGATGCAACCGAATGGGTAATGGTTCCAAATGTAATTGGTATGGGCGTTCATGCCGATGGTGGCGCAATGATGACTAAACCATATGCCGCTGGTGGTGCTTACATTTCTCGAATGTCTAACTACTGCAAGCCTTGTGTTTACAATCCAAAGCTGCGCACTGGCGAAGACGCCTGTCCGTTCACAACTTTGTATTGGGATTTCCTAGATCGACATAAAGAAACTTTCGCAAAGAACCATCGAATGAGTCAACAATTCTTTGGCCTTAACCGGCTAAGTGATCTTCCAGACTTAAAGATGCGTGCAGAAGAAGTGCTTAGCGGGTTAGAGCAAGGAACGATTTAGCGCTTTATGATGTTATTCAGCAAACCTACTAATTTTGAACTTCTATTCCGTGCCACCCACCGATAACCAATCCGAGCAAAAGGCCCAGAGCCAGTTATCAAGGCGGACATAACTTTATTTCCCCTACGGTTAAGCAAGAAGGCGACAGCACCTGCGCCGCTAAATTGTTTCGTGTCAGATATTACAAACACTTCACGAGAACATTGCTCTGAACTTAAATTAAATCTCGAGAGATCTGTTGCATGAAAATCCAGAGCGTTGATCGTTAATCTTTTTGTAATCCAGGAAATTGAGTTCTTGCATAAATCACATTTGCCATCATAAATAACAATGATTTCGCTCATCTTCGAATCGAACGCCAAGCTCCCGTGCTCGCCAACGCCCACACCACTAATAATGGCTGAAATAACAGTCGAACAAAACGGGCTCTGTCGCTATTTAGTCCAAACGCATCAATACCGTTTACATACTGCGAGATATTTCCCCAGAAGATTGCAATAAAGAAAAGTGCGACCAGCCAACCGATTTGCACTCGATACTTCCAGAGAAAAACTAGTCCTGCACCAAGCAATATTTCTACAACCCCAGATGCCAGCACAACAAAATCTGCATAATCTTTAAACAAAGTAGGAACTTGCGCCCGAAATTCCGAGCGACTTGTAGTCAGATGGCCTACGCCTGCATAAGCAAGCGCAAACCCTAGAACGACTTGAGGAAATCTATGAATTGGCCTCATGCCTGAATTACCGTGAAAAACTTAGTTGTTTTTTACGTATTCAGATGCGTGTGGGAATTCATTCGCTGCAAGCTTCGCAGCAATATCTTCCTTTACTGCCTTAACAACCTTGTGTGTTCCGTCGCAGTTCTTCTCTTCATCTCTTGTGTAACCACACTGACATGCACCCATGAAAACTCTTTTCTAATTGAAGTTAGCGCAATCCTATCTGAACTTCTCTTACTCGAAATCGCCGCCTCTTCCGGTTAACTTCTTTTTGCTCTTATTCGGGCGTTCATATGCAACCAATATCCCCGCAAGAACGGAGATAAAGGCTGCAAGAATTAGAAACTTATTCAAAGTTTTAGCCCAGAACTGCCCATACAACTAGTGCAAATACACCAATTCCAAGACCAACCATTGCGGTTGCAGATAGCGATAAGAATCCACGTGAATCTGAAATTCTCTTTGCTAATTCTGATGGCTTTTCAATTCTCTTGAGATCAATTAGCAAAACTTCGGCTTCACGAATAGTTGCATATTGCGAAATGATTGCAAGTATTCCAGTGGCTGCCGCAACACCAAGTGTTAAATACTTCGCACCATCAGATGCATCTTCGAATACGCCAAGGGCTGCCATTACAAAAACACCAATCAACATCAGAGTTGGCGCAATTTGAGCATTAATGATTTGTGAGCGCTTTGTGTTCCAAAGCTCTAATAATCCTTTTTCATCCATCGTTTCTCTCCTGATTCATAGCCCCCGCTTGGGGTCAGTAAATATTAAGTCCTAAACCCTAAATCCGCGTGTCCTAATTTGAAAGGCTCGCCATCTTCTCCACGACCGCATTAGCTGAAGGATTTGTCATCGCGGTTCCATCAGAGAAAACCAGCGTTGGCACAGTGCGATTTCCACCATTTACTTGCTCAACAATCTCGGCGGTACCTGGAACCTCTTCAATATTGATCTCTTCAAAGGTAACCCCAAGGCGACCCAACTGCGACTTCAACCTCTTGCAATATCCACACCAGCTAGTCGAATACATAACGAATGACATTCCTACCTCTTCCTTAAAAACTCTAGAACCAACTTCGAAACTTCTTCATACTTCTCTTCCATCAGCGGAATCATCCCGCCTTGAATCACTTCTTTACTTATCCCCTTTGCATTCTTCAAGCCAGTTAGAAACTTATCAGCCTGGGGAAAAGCAAATGGATCATCCGAAGGAGCCAAGATTAATACTTGCGAAGTTATTTTCTCTACTTGATCTTCTATGACATATGCAGCACAAGCCGCATGCCCATCAAGTGGATTCAAACCAACCGCAAGTGAATCGTGAATAAATCGATTCAAAATCTCTGGCTTATTCTTTGGATAATACTTATATCGCTTCGCCCAATTCGAAGTTAAATGCGAACCATCTTCGGCGATAACCGCATCGTCCACACCATCGCCATCTTTATGCTTCTCTCGATATTCCTTATCTGCATATGGCGCAGCAGAAATAATTAATTTATTCACTCGCATCGGATATTGCGCAGCCACCGCGAATGCCACCAACCCACCCGTGTGATGGCCAAGCAAATTAAAACTAGCC
>CAXNFK010000029.1:0-12086 GCA_964201775.1 Candidatus Nanopelagicaceae bacterium | reverse complement strand
TGAATTTTTAGGAGAACGAAAAGGTGATGTAAAGAATTCACAGAATTCACCAGAATTGTTGAAGGAATTATTCCCGAGCGTAAAACCTACTGAATTTAGAGAGGCTCTTAAAAGGACTATTGCTTGGCTTGCAGATAATGGAGATTCTGTTGCGAATGGACCAAGCGTTTCTGATTAGTTTTTCTTGTCGACTAGATTCTGATATACATTCTGGTGATCGTTAACTAAACGCATAACGCCGAATTTAGTTGTAGTAATTTCTTTAGCTACTTGGCCCATGGCTTTTGTTAGGTTAGGTTCATTGCCTAGTTTCGCTAATGCGTCGGCTATGTGGACTGGATTAAAATCAGTGATGTAGCCTGTTTTGCCTTCTACAACTATTTCACTGACGGATCCAACATTCGTGCTGACTACAGGCTTTTCTGCCATTCCGGCTTGGATAAGTGAAAGTGGCATTCCTTCGTTATCACTGGTCAAAATAATAATATCCGAGGCGGCAAGAATTAATTCGATATCTTCGCGCCAACCTAGAAAAGTGATTGGCAAGTCTTGGCTACGTGCAGTTTTTGTGGTTTGCTCAAGCAAGTCACCGGCGCCGGCAACAATGAAATGGAGGTTCAGGTTCCGTTTTTTAGATTCTTTGACGACTTCTAAGAACCTGTCTGGTCTTTTGATTTGTGTTACTCGGCCAATAAAACTGCAATACATATTGGCTTGGTCAAGCCCCAATGCTCTTAAGGCGTCTTCCCGGGATGGGATATGTCTAAGTTCTAGCCCAGGTGGCATAACGACAAATTTTGAACTCTTTGCAATTTTTGCCTGGACTAAATCGTCTCTGACTTTGGATCCGACAGCAAAGATTTTAGAGGTGAAAAGCGCTAATGAGCGCTCTAGAAGAATTACGAGTTGAGTCTTGAAGTAACCAAAATAACCATGCAGTAAATGCCCATGAAAAGTGTGAATTCGAGCGGAGTGATGGCCCGAGAGTATTGAGGCAATTCTTCCAACAACTCCGGCTTTTGCAGTGTGAGTGTGGACGATATCTGGTTTGAATTCGCGAATTAGCTTAATTAATTGGAGTAGGGACTTGAAATCTCCGAAAAGAGAGATGGATCGGCCTAAGCCTTCGATCCTTACAGCGTTGATATCGGTCGCTGAAGTTTCAAGATAATCAGATTCATCTTCTGTGCAATATCCAGTTACCAAAATCTGTTCGAATCTATTTTCATCAAAGTGACGCATTAAGCCGGAGATCTGAACAGCGGGGCCACCCACGTTCATGCGAGCGATAATGCGCATGACTTTAATCTTTTGCCCAGGAGATTTGGTCATAAGAGAATTGTATCGACGCCTATGTAGATTTTGTTTAGCACTATCAATTTAGCTCAAGAATTAAGGAGGCAAATGGGCTTGGATGCGTTTCCTCGTTTTCACAAGCTCTTTTCAAAGTGGCTGGGCTGAGTAAAAACCGGAGGTGGGAAACCGAGTGGTGCGACTCCCTTCTCCACACACGGCGTAACGGTTCATTCACTTAGGAAGACTTACGCTTACACGCTCAAGTCATCGCAGATCCATGTAACGACAGCAGCGAAAATGATGGGGCACAGCAACCCGCTTGTCACGCTCAAAATTTACACACTTGTGCTTGATGACGAGATTGCTAAGTCTGCAATTGCGATGGAAGCGTTTATTGTGAAGAGTGCATTGGATAAACAAGCGCAAAAGTTTGCTTCTTGATGTAAATACATAGTAGATACATTTCATTCACGCTGTATTCATCTTGTAAATACAAACTAATAATAATAATTTAAATATTTAATTAATGGCATTTGGAGTTCGCATTAACTTAATTAAGGGCGTAGGGTGAACAACATGGCAATCACCCCACCGAGATCAGTGCGCATTCCTGATGTTTTATGGAAGAAAGCCAAAGCTAAGGCGAAGATTCAGCACACCACAGTGACGGCCGTAATTGTTAAGGCGCTCTTTGACTGGGTAAGTGAAAAGTAAGCATAAGTAAGGCGGGATAAGCCCGTTATTGCGCTTGAATTCTTGGGGGCAATTGACGGTTGCGTGGTCGGTAGGCTTGGGGCATGGCTGATGGTGACGACAAGATCAATGGAACAACTGGTGGATTCACAAGCGCTGGTTTAAAAGCCGAAGAAGCAGCTTTAGTTCTGCCAGCATTTGATATTGCCGCGGCACTTGAAATTGGACAGATTGCGTATGAGCTTGCACAAGGGCGCGGAATTAATCCAGCAATTGAAGTTCGAATTGGTGAATGGATTGTTTTTCACGCTTCGCTGCCTGGAACAAATCCGGAAAATGATTGGTGGATGGGGCGTAAGGCTCGCGTTGTTTTGTTGACTGGGCACTCTTCGATCCATGAAAGAGTTTTAGCTGAAGAAACAAATATTGATTGGTTTGCAAAACATGGTGTCGAGGAAGAGCAATATGCAATACATGGTGGTGGTTTGCCGATAAATGTTGAAGGCAAGGGTCTTGCCGGAATTTTGTTGATAAGTGGTTTGCCACAAATTCAAGATCATTTACTGGGTGTTGATTCTTTGACCGAATATTTGGCACGCAAAGGTGAGATGGCTTGAGTAAAGAGATCTGGGTTTGCGGGGAAGTTTTAATTGATTTAATTCCGCGAGGCGAGAAGAAGGTTGCAATTGTTGGCGGCGGACCGGCGAATACTGCAAAGGCGCTGGCGTTATTAGGTTTTGATTCTTATTTCATCGATGGAATTTCAAGTGATGCGTATGGCGAAAAAGCTAAAGCCGAATTGTTATATGCCGGTGTGAATTTAAAGTATGCAAACTTCACAGATAAACCAACTTGCACCGCAGATGTTTCACTCGATTCTGCCGGAGTTGCATCATATGTTTTTGCAATTGATGGTTCGGCGACATTTGATTTTTCACACGATTGGTTGCCAGACCCGCTAGAAATAAAGCCCGCGGTTCTGCAGATTGGAACTCTCGCAACAATTGTGGAACCGGCCGCAACTATTTTGCTGGAATGGGCACAGAAAGTCGCAACAGTTGCACCAATAGTTTTCGATCCAAATGTTCGTTCTTCAGTTGTTAGTGATCGCACAAAGTATCAAGCAGCAGTTGCTAGATGGACCGCGATTTCTGCCGTTATTAAAGTGAGCGAAGATGATCTTGCTTGGCTATATCCAGAGCGCGAACAGTTGGATATTGCCGCGCAGTGGCTTAATGAAGGTGCCGCTTTAGTAATTATTACCAAGGGAAGTTATGGCCTTATTGGAATTACCAAAGAGGGTTCAGTGACAGTTCCTGGTGTGAAAGTTGAAGTGGCCGACACTGTTGGCGCGGGCGATACCGTTGGGGCAATTGTGGTTGAAGCGATTGTGGAACGTGGGCTTGCCGCTTTACATGGCGAAGTTCTGCGGGAAGTATTAACGCGTGCAGCAAAAGCTGCATCGATAACTTGTTCGCGTGCCGGTGCTAATCCACCATCTCGCGCAGAAATTGAAGAGTAAAAATGCATCATATAGATGGTTCGGAAATTTCAGTCGCAATTGATTTAGATCAAGGCGCAAGAATTGCATCACTGCAATGGCGCGATTTGCAGTTTGCAGTTCCATTCCGCGGTACACCACTTACTTGGGGTTGGTATGCAATGGCACCTTGGGCGGGCCGAGTTCGCGATGGTTTGATGACGGATGCAAAGGGCGTTGAACATACGCTGCCAACAAATTGGTTGCCACCACATGCAATACATGGATATGGATTTGTTTCATCTTGGGAAGAAACCGGTTCTGGTCGTGCGCGTTTGGAATTACCGGCGCCATATAACAACGCTGTTGTTATACAAACAATTGAAGTTTTAGATGATGCGGTCCGTTGGATTTTGGAATACGAAGCAAATGGTTGTGAATTACCGGCATGGTTAGGGTTTCATCCGTGGTTTCCGCGCGAACTTGCACGAGGTGGGGAAGCAGTAGTTAATTTCAATGCCGCAAAAATGTTTGAGCGCAATGAAGATGATGGATTGCCGACAGGAAAATTAATTAAGCCAAAGGCCGAACCTTGGGACGATGCATTTACTGAAGTGATTGGAACACCATCGGTTGTTTGGGAAGGCGCTGCGCGTTTGGATATTGAATCCGATGCGCCATATTGGGTTGTTTACACCGAAGATACTGAAGGTGTTTGTATCGAACCAGAAACTGCGCCACCTGATGCGGCCAACTTGGGAATTGCCGGCGATCATTATTTAGAAGCACTATTCACATTTAGCGAAGATTAATCACTTTGAGTAACACAAATAAGTGTTATGGTTTCGCCAGTTAGAAGTGCGCAATGAAGAAGGACCTGGGTAACTAATCCAGGTCCTTTTTTAATTGCCACCTAAGGTGGGAATCGAACCCACGACCTTAACTTTAGTTAGAAGTACGCTCTATCCACTGAGCTACTTAGGTAGCGAGTGCAAAATAGGCTTTATTAACTTTTGTGTAGTTGAAAGAATTTAAAATTGTGGAAACATAGCGCCTGTGAACAACATAAATCGCGAACACCTAAAGAAGCTAAATTCAATTGAAGAGAAACGATTTCTGGATTTACATCCAAAATCCGGTGCGCTCTTTGAAAAAGCTAAAGGTGTGATGCCTGGTGGTGTTCCGATGTCGTGGATGGCGAAGTGGCCAGGGGCTTATCCAGTTTTTGTTGAAAGTGCAGCGGGGTCTCATTTCACTGATGTTGATGGAAATAAATATATTGATTTCTGTTTAGGCGATACTGGTTCGATGACGGGCCATTCGCCGGCCGCAACAGTTGCTGCGATTACCGAACAGATGAAACATGGTTTTACATCGATGCTTCCAACTGAGGATGCTGTAATAGTTTCACAAGAACTTGCTAATCGTTTTGGGTTACCGCTTTGGCAATTCACGGTTACAGCCACAGATGCGAACCGTCACACAATTCGTTACTGCCGATTGATAACTGGCAAGTCAAAGATAATTGTGATTGATAAGTGTTATCACGGAAGTGTCGATGAAACATTTGCAACGTTGGATTCAAATGGCAACACAATTAAGCGTGAAGGCAATTTAGGTGCACCAGTTGATTTAGATCAAACAACTAGAGTTGTGGAATTCAATGATTTAGCAGGGATGGAAGCAGCGCTTGCAAAGGGCGATGTTGCTGCAATCTTGATGGAACCCGCAATGACAAATATTGGAATTGTTCTGCCGGAAGATGGTTATTTAAAAGCAGTTGGCGAACTTGCAAAGAAATATGGCGCAATTTGGATTATCGATGAGACCCATACGATCTCTGTAGGCGCTGGCGGAATGACTGCGATGTATGGCTTAAAGCCAGATGTTTTAACAATCGGAAAAGCAATTGCAGGTGGAATTCCAACTGGAACTTTTGGTATGACTGCTGAAGTTGCGGCGCGAATTAAAGAGAAGACTTCACGCGAAATAATTGATACCGGTGGAATTGGTTCAACGCTGGCCGGAAATTCAATGAGCCTTGCTGCAATGCGTGCGACCTTAACTAAAGTTTTAACACCACAAGCATTTGAAAAGATGGTTGCGCTTGGAACCAAATGGTCTGATGGGGTTGACGCCGCAATTAAAGAATTTGATCTACCTTGGTATTGCTCTCGTCTTGGAGCCCGTGGGGAATATTTATTTCAAGCAACTGCGCCCAAGACCGGTAAGGAAGCAGCCAATGCTGGCGATTTCGAATTAGAACAATACATTCATCTGCGCATGCTTAACGATGGCTTTTTAATTACGCCATTCCACAACATGGCATTGATGTCACCGGAAACTAGCGACGCTGATGTGGATGCGCATACGGCAGCATTTAGAAAAATGTGTGAAGAGTTAGTTAAAGCCTAAGCCTTGATACATCGCAAGTGCTGGTGCGTTATCCGCATCGACATAAAGCATTGCCTGCGTTAAAGATTTTGAAGTTAAGTAGTTCAAACCAGTTATCGCAAGGGCTTTTCCGAGTCCCGTCTTCTTGTTTTCTGGATCAACACCGATTACATAAATCTCACCGATTGGGTCCTTGTTTACAAAATCATGGTGGATTTTCATCCAACAGAAACCGATAATTTTTTTATTGTGCCTTGCGATAAAGAATCCTTCAGGATCAAACCAACTTTCAGCCATCCGATTTTCTAAATCAGCCATAACCCAATTGCCTTGATCTGGGTGCTTTATAAAGATTTTATTATTTAGTTCCAGCCACTCTGCTTTTTGCAATGATGGATTAAATGATGAAATATCAAAGCTGCTTGAAACTTGTGGGATTGGTTCTAGAAGGGAGCGATTTAATTTCAGGATATGGCGCATTTAATTAGATGCGTTCGTTAATCGGCGCCTCTTTGCCAGCACTTGGAAGAGTGAAGCGGTATCCAACATTTCGAACTGTGCCGACGATTGCTTCGTGCTCTGGGCCAAGTTTTGATCGAAGGCGGCGGATGTGAACATCGACGGTGCGAGTTCCACCGAAATAGTCATAGCCCCAAATTTCTTGCAGAAGTTGGGCGCGAGTAAAGACGCGGCCAGGGTGTTGGGCAAGGAATTTAATTAATTCAAACTCTTTAAATGTTAAATCAAGTGAGCGACCTTTTATCTTCGCGGTGTAAGAATTTTCATCGATAACAATTTCACCAGTGCGAATTTCACGTGATGATGGATCGTTTGCAAAATTATTTGCTTCAATGCGGCCAACTGCAATACGAATACGGGCTTCAATTTCTGCAGGACCGGCGGTATCTAGAATTACATCATCGAATCCCCAATCTGCGTTCATTGCAGAAAGTGCGCCTTCAGTTGCGATAGTGATTATCGGACAATCGATACCAGTAGATTGCAATAATTTGTTTAACGCTTTAGCACTAGGTAGATCGCGACGAGCATCTAGGAGAATGCAATCAACTTCTGGAACATCAACAAGAATTGATGCTTCTGCAGGAAGGATACGAACTTGATGTTGTAACAAGGCAAGACTTGGAAGCACCTCAGCACTAGCGCCGAGTGTGTTTGTCAGGAGGAGAATTCTTGCCATAAGACGTGTAAGAATACTCAGGTGAAATCATTGACTCCACTCCTCGTTGTGCTGGCTTTGGGCATTGCATTCGGTGTTTGGTACACCCGCAGCAGAGGTGAATTTCGTAGGAAAAAGACGGTCAATGGGCCGAAGCTAGATGCCGGTGTAATCGGGGTCGAACTTGGTTCTCGCGTCACTATGGTGCAGTTCTCCTCGGCCTTCTGCTCGCCATGTCGGGCTACTAAGGCACTACTAGAGGACATGGTCAAGACGATGCCTGATGTTCGATATGCCCATATCGATGCCGAATCCCACTTGGAATTGGTTCGCAAATTAGATATTCGATCCACCCCCACAACGCTTTTCTTGAACAGTGCGGGCGTTGAAGTTGGACGTGCGATGGGAACACCAAAGCGCTCGCAAGTTTTGGCGGCTGTTAACGCTATTAGGTAAGTGCGAAATCCTTGCAAGTAGTCAATTAGTAATTGCTAACCTAGAATTAGCGGGTGCTTAAATTTGAACCGGTATTTCTAACAAAGCGTCGCCATATTGATTTTGGCCGCATTGTCGGTTCTCTCTGTCGAATGTAATTAACTAAAAACGCAACAGGAAGTTTTAGTTTTACAAATTATTCGACAACCAAGCAAAGGAAATAAAAATGGCAGTTTTAAATCAATCTAGCGTCACCAGTAAAGTGAAATTAATTGATGCTCGCGGACCACGGTTCTCGGCAGTTATTACCACTTTGGTTCTTGCAGCAGCGTTGGTTACTCAATCAGCGGCTTTGATTGCAATTCAATTAGTTGTCTTTGCAATTGGTGCTTTTGCTGGACCAGCAAAGACTCCTTACGCTTTCTTGTTTAAGAAATTTGTTAAGCCAAGACTTAAAGGCGCCGTTCCTACTGAAGATGCCCGACCACCACAATTTGCCCAGAGCGTTGGGTTAATTTTTGCGGTTGTCGCACTTGCCGGATCGCTTCTTTCAATACCTGCTCTCTTCACAGTCGCAGTGGGCTTTGCACTATTCGCAGCGTTTCTAAATGCTGCATTTAATTTCTGCTTAGGTTGCGAGATTTATCTACTCGCCCTTCGTGCAGTTAAGTAAAATCAGCGCTATCCAAGTTATAATTAACTATGGCTGACAAACACGAATTACGCGATAAAGGGCTTCGCTTAACGCCACAACGCGAATTAGTTTTGGCTGCAGTGCGCGCACTTGAACATGCAACGCCAGAAGAAGTTGCTGAAAAAGTTAAGTTAACTCATCCCGGAATTAATCTTTCAACGGTTTATCGCAACTTAGAAACTTTGGAAAATGTTGGTCTAGTTCAACATTCACACCTTGGACATGGTGGCGTTCGTTATCACGCATCAACTGAAGAAATTCATGCGCATCTAAATTGCGAATCCTGCGGAACAATTATCGAGGTTCCAATCGATGCAACAGCATCATTCACTCAATCACTTTTAGATGGATATGGCTTCCACACCGACCTTGCGCACTTGGCTATCGCAGGGCGTTGTGAATCTTGCTTTAACAAGCCCTAAACTCGTAGTCACTATGACTGCCGTATTAGTTGAAGCTGGCCCAGATGCTGGTGCTATTTGGCACTTCGGTGAACCAAATCAAGAACAGCGCGCACTAGCGGCCGGAACTGCATGGGCAGATCTTTCACATCGCGGAGTTGTTTCAGTCAGCGGACCAGATCGTTTAAGTTGGTTGCATTCGATTACAACACAGGATGTTGAAAAATTAACTCCAGGGCTCTGGGTAAGTTCACTAATACTTGATGCACAGGGACATATCAACCATCAGTTTTATCTAGTTGATGATGGAACAACTACTTGGATTCATACCGAAAAAGCGAAGACTGCAGAATTAGTTGCCTACTTGGAAAAAATGAAATTTATGTTGCGAGTTGAAATCGCAGATCGATCAAATGATTATGCAGTTCTTCGTGCACCTGGAACCGCAGATGCAATCGGTGGGCCATACGCACTAGTTACATACGATGAACTCGATGATATGAAATCGGCATTTAGTCAGAATTATTTACAAGTTGGAACTTGGGCTCTCGATGCAGAACGAGTCGCAGCGGGGCGGGCACGAATTCTTTTTGAAACCGATCACAAATCAATTCCTAATGAACTTGGTTTCCTAAATAACGCTGTTCATATGAAAAAGGGTTGCTATCCAGGGCAAGAGACTGTGGCAAAAGTTTTTAATTTGGGTCAGCCACCTAGACGCTTAACTTTGCTGCACTTAGATGGTTCGATGGTTGCAATGCCAGAGAATGGCGCCAAAGTTGAATTCGATGGCAAAGAAATTGGATTTGTTGGAACTGTTGCTAGACATTATGAACTTGGACCAATTGCACTTGCAGTTTTAAAACGTAATGTGTCGATTGAGGCAACTTTGATTTCTGCAGGAGTGCCTGCAACGCAAGAGTTAATTAAAAATTAATAAACTAAAGCCTGAACATTTGGTTGCAAGATTTCTTCAACAAAACTTGCAGCACCAGCAATAACAATTCCAGGAATCTGATCGCCATCATTGATTCCGCGGCGCACAGCGCATTGCGTACAAAGTGTTATTTTTCCGCCAGCCAAAATTGCATCGCGCAGATCAGCTAATTTTGCAGAGTGCGGTAATTCGAATTCTTCACATTTTCCGGGGATTGCAAACCATGCCGCTTCACCAGTAAGCCAGAGTGAAACTTCGGCGCCACTAGCAAGTGCGGTTGATGCAACGGTAATTGCTTGTGCGCAGCGTTCGGGATCGTTTGCCCCGGACATAACTTTCACTACTAACTTCGCGGTTTTCATGGGCAAGACTCTACTCTCCAGTGGCATTATCCTTAGACAATGGAAACCGCGACCACAGTTTTATTGATTGCGGTCACGTTGCTAATCGGATTATTTTTATTCCTAAAAGGAATTCGTGGTGCTATTAAGTCTTGGAGAGGCGAACCAACAGATGGTATTTGAAATTCCTGAAGGCGTGCATCCGGATTGTTATCCCCTTGCCTGGCTTATTGGAACTTGGCGTGGAAAAGGTTCAGGTGAATATCCTGGTATCGAACCATTTCAATTCGCACAAGAAGTTACTTTCAACCATGACGGTCGCCCATTTTTAAACTATTTTTCTCGCTCTTGGATTATCAATGACAAGAACGAAATTTTGCGCCCTGCAGGTTCCGAAGTTGGATTCTGGCGCCCGAAAGAGAACAAAACTTTAGAAGTTGTGTTGGCTCATAGCACTGGAATTTCTGAAGGTTGGGTCGGAGTTCATGATGGTCCAAAAATTCAGTTAGCGATGGATCAAGGTTATTCCGCACCATCGGCAAAGATTGTTACAGCCGGGCAACGTCTTTATGGATTAGTTGAAGGTCAATTGTTTTTCGCTTATGACATGGCTGCTGAAGGTCAAACTTTGCAGGCGCATATCTGGTCAAGTTTAGAACGTCAGGCTGGCGAATAAATTGTCGAATAATTTTCAAGGCGAGGTCTTAGCCGAATTAACTCGTAATGGATTAGTTGAATCAGTTCACAGCGGACATTTAATTATGTTGAATGCAGATGGTTCGATTCATAAAGTTAAAGGTTCGGTTGATATGCCGATCTTTCCAAGATCTTCAGTTAAGTGCATGCAGGCAAGTGCGATGGTTCGAAATGGTTTGAAACTTGAACCAAGGTTGTTGGCACTTGTAGAGGCAAGCCATTCTGGCGCTGCGATTCATCAAGAAGGTGTTCTAGAAATTCTGGCAGGAGCAGGTTTAAGTGAAAGTGATTTGCAATGTGCATTTGATAAACCACTTGGCGATGCCGAGCGAATTGCGTGGGGCGAAAAACCGGCAACTCGTTTAGCGATGAACTGTTCTGGAAAACATGCCGGAATGCTTGCTACATGTGTAATTAATGGTTGGGATATAAAAACTTATTTAAATGCAGATCACCCGCTTCAAGTAGCGGTTTTAACTGAGATTGAAGGATTAGTTGGCGCCAATGTTTCAAATAAAACATTTGATGGCTGCGGTGCACCGCTCTTTGCAATAACAACTCGGGAATTAGCGAATGCCATTAGAAATATTACGATTTCAAAAGACCGAGTTCATGTTGAAGTAATGAGTGCGGCACGAGCATTTCCAGAAATGGTTGCTGGCGACGGTCGATTGACGACAAGAACTATGCAGAGCATTGCTGGTCTCTTTATGAAAGAGGGCGCGGAAGCAGTAGAAGTTGCGTCGATGAGTGATGGTCGAACATTGGTTTTCAAAATTAGCGATGGTTCATGGCGCGCATTTGGTGCGATTATGCATGCTGCGCTTTTGGAGTGGGGAATTACTACAACGGAAGAAGCGTTCAATGTTTATGGTGGCGCAAATATTGTTGGCGGAATGCGGGCGGTTCTCTAAATGAAAAGTCGCATTGCAACACTTATGGTTCATACCTCTCCGCTAGAACAAGCGGGTGTTGGCGATGCTGGTGGCATGAATGTTTATGTAATTGAGAATTCAATAAAGATGGCAAATGCCGGAGTCGAAGTAGATATCTTTACGCGTGCCGATAAATTCGGATTAGTCGATGCTGTTGAAATTGCAAAAGGCGTAACAGTTCACCATTTAGAAGCTGGACCAATTGGTGCGCTGACAAAAGAAGAACTTCCTTCACAAATTGGCGCACTTACACATGCATTCATGGAACATCAAAGTGCTAAACCAAATAATTATTACGACATCATCCATTCGCATTATTGGATCAGTGGTCAACTTGGTTGGATGATTTCAGAACGAACTGGTGTGCCACTTGTTCACACGATGCACACGATGGCGAAGGTAAAGAATCAGGCACTTGCCGAAGGCGATAATCCAGAACCGCTAATTCGCGCACTTGGTGAAGAACAGATTGTGCAGAATGCAAAAGCACTGATTGCAAATACTGATGCTGAAGCAGCGAGTTTAGTTTCACTTTATGGCGCAGATTCTGATTTAGTGAAAGTTGTAACACCTGGCGTAGATTTGCAACGTTTCACACCAGGACATG
>CAXNFK010000028.1:0-12534 GCA_964201775.1 Candidatus Nanopelagicaceae bacterium | reverse complement strand
ATGGTGTTGCGGTTGATGATGGATCGATAACAATTAATGGCAATAGCGCTGAGGTTGGTTTAACTGAATTAATTACAACCGGCGTCTATACCGTTAATTACACTTTACTCTCTGATACCGAAGACCCACTTACCGGTTCATATACATTTATGTTTAATGCACCTTCGAGCGCAGGAACTCCATCTCCAGAACCAACAACAGTAATTACAACTGAAGTTGAAAAGAATTTAAATGGCGGATCAAATGCCTTTGTTTACACGCTTTTAGTTCTGGCAGCGTTTGTGTTTATTTTTCTAGTTTGGTACGCGAAACAGAGTTTTGGTGGATCAAAAAGACCAAAGCGTAAATAGCGGTTAGCCATTAATGTTTTTTTCGGTTGATTCTAATGTCCAAAGTGCTGGCGGCATTTTAGGATTTTTAACGCCACTTGTTAAAGATTTACAAATTCTTTCAGCCACAACGCTGATCGGGCTTCTACTTGCAATTGGATTCTTTATCCGCGAGGAACACGCAAGATTATTGCCAGAGGGAATTCGAATTCGCAATCTTGCAATAATCCCAGCAGCAGCTTGGTTGATGTCTAGCCTCGGCGTGTTATTTGTCGAACTCTCAAATTTACTAGCAACACCAATCGCTGATTCTTTTGATCTCGTAGTTATCAAATCTTTTATTACCCAGACCGCATTGGGCAAAAGTTTCGCAATAAACATTGCAGCAGCCGCCATTGCGCTTCTGCTTATCCCAAGAATTAAGCGAACTACAGGTTCATTTTTTATTCTGGCAATTACTTTTATCGGGGTTCTCGCACCCGTTTTTCAGAGCCACTCAAGTAGTTCAGGAAATCATGGTTTAGCAATCGGATCCTTATTAATTCACGTAATAGGAATATCGCTCTGGGTTGGTGGAATTATTGCCTTGATCTTCATTAGTAAGCAAGAGCGCGAAATATCAATCCCAAGGTTTAGCACTTTGGCTCTGTGGTCAGCAATTGCGGTGGTTTTAAGTGGATCATTAAATGCTTGGACCAGATTGAATTTTCGAGATGCTTGGAATTCGCAATATGGCAATTTAGTTATTTATAAAATCTTATTGAGTGCAATCCTTATTTTTATCGGGGCTACCCACCGCAAATTTATAATTAAGAAATTAGCGGGTTCGAGACAGGTCTACCAACTTCTAATCGTTGAAGTAATTGTGATGATTACTGCAATTAGCGTGGGATCTTGGCTTTCAACTAGTGCGCCACCAACTCCTGTAAATCCAAGAGTTGTAGGTGTTGCAGAAGGTATTGCCGGAAGCCCAATGCTTCCAGCTCCGACGCTAAATAATGTTTTGTGGACCTATGTTCCAGATGCTGCTTTCTTAGGGATATTAATTTTTATTACTGCGCTATATATAAGAGGTGTAGTGATTCTGGCAAAGCGTGGCGATAAGTGGCCAGTTGGGCGGACTGTTTCATTCGCACTTGCAGTAGCAGCAACTGATTTTGCAACGAGCGGTGGACTTGGTGCGTATGCGCACTTCGCATTCTCGTATCACATGGTTGCGCACATGATTTTAGGAATGGTTGCGCCCATTGGTTTTGTTCTCAGTGCACCCATAACACTTGCACTACGAACACTTCCGATTGGTCGAACTCCAGATGAACGCGGAATTCGTGGAAATTTAATTGCCCTCATGCACTCAAAATATTTTCAAGTTATTTCAAACCCGGTTGTAGCGTTGGCAATATTTGATGGTTCACTCTTCTTGCTATATATGACACCGCTCTTTGGTGATCTGATGCAAAGCCATCAGGGCCATTTATTTATGAATATTCACTTCCTACTGGCAGGTGCGCTTTTCTTCCATGTAATAGTAGGAATTGATCCATCACCAAAACGAATTCCTTATATCGTTCGAATCATTGTGTTATTCGCTGCGATGAGCATTCATGCATTCTTCTCAATTGCACTTCTATCGGCTACAACGCTATTAGATGGTGGATATTTCTTAAGTTTGGAACGTCCATGGGCAACTGATCTTTTGGCAGATCAAAGCGCTGGTGGGGCAGTCGGTTGGGCAATGGGAGAAATTCCGATCCTTATTGCACTTGTTGCAACTTTTATTCAATGGGTTCGCGCTGATAAGAAAGAAACTGGCCGCATTGATCGAGCTGAAGATAGAGCTGCAGCGATGGGCGAAGATGATGATTTAGCTAAATACAATAAATATCTAGCTGGTTTATCTAAACTGGACGAACCGAAAGAAAATTGAGTTAATTAACCCATGGATCCGCTATTTGAAGAAGAGTACGAATCACTTCGGACGAGCGTGCGCGCACTTGCGACAAAGAAAATTGCGCCCTTTGCTAAAGCAGTAGATGAAGAATCACGTTTCCCACAAGAAGCATTTGAAGCGCTGCAAGCCGCAGACTTAGCCGCTGCACATGTTGATTCAAAATATGGTGGGCAAGGTGCGGATTCACTTGCCACAGTAATTATTATTGAAGAAGTTGCAAGAGTTTGTGGATCGTCATCATTGATTCCAGCAGTAAATAAATTAGGTTCGCTTCCAATTATTCTCGCAGGCAGTGAAGAATTGAAAGCTAAATATTTGCCGCAATTAGCGGCCGGTAAGGGATTCTCTTATTGCTTGTCAGAATCAGAAGCAGGTTCTGATGCTGCTGCAATGAAAACTAAAGCGGTTAAAGATGGAGATAGTTGGGTTATTAGCGGCAGTAAGAAATGGATTTCAAATGCCGGCTTCTCAGATTTCTACACAGTATTGGCACAGACTGATGCGACTCTTGGCGCTAAAGGAATAACTGCTTTCGTTGTGGAGAAGAGTGATCCCGGAGTTTCATTTGGCGGGCATGAAAAGAAGATGGGCTTTAGGGGTTCACCTACGCGCGAAGTTTATTTTGATAGCGTAAAGATTTCAGATGATAGAAGAATTGGTGAAGTAGGTTCTGGTTTTGCTCTTGCGATGAAAACTCTCGACCACACTCGAATTACCATCGCTGCACAGGCACTTGGAATTGCGCAAGGTGCATTTGAAGTTGCTACTAAATATTCACACGAACGTAAGCAATTCGGTAAAGAAATTTTTGATTTCCAAGGAGTTCAGTTCATGTTGGCCGATATGGCAATGAATATCGCAGCAGCTAGACAACTAACGTATTCTGCAGCGGTGAAAAGTGAGCGGGGCGAGAAAGATCTAACTTTCTTCTCGGCAGCAGCAAAATGTTTTGCAACCGATGTTGCGATGAAAGTTACAACCGACGCAGTTCAAGTGCTTGGTGGATATGGTTACGTTTCAGATTATCCGGTAGAACGAATGATGCGCGATGCTAAATTAACTCAGATTTACGAAGGAACAAACCAGGTGCAGCGAGTTGTTATGGCCCGCCATCTTGATGAACTTAATTAGAGAATCGAACGATTAAATCTGGTGTTGCTACTGCGCTTAACTTGATGTCATGCGCTTCAACTGGAAATGGCTCGACTGTAAGTTCGCCAGAATAAATAAGACCAATTCTCCAAGCAGAAATATTTGCTAACGCTCGGTCATATGAACCGCCGCCTTGGCCTAATCGATGTCCATCACGAGTGGCGTGCAAAGTGGGAACTATCACAATATCAATTTCGTTACCTGAAATGGCTTCACCAACAGGTTCGAGAATCTTTCCAGCCTTTTTAAGTTTGGTTTCCTCGCCATTCCAAACAATCCATTCGAGGCTCTTGTCCTTCAACATCCTGGGAAGCACCAGCTTCTTTCCACTTTTAAGAATCTGTTCATTCAAATCTTTTGTCGCAGGTTCATCGTCATATGAGATGTAACTCGCAATAGTTTTGGCACTTTGAAACTCATCTGAATTAATTATGTGGGTCCATGATTCTGACAAGTCTCGGAGAGATCGCTCGGAGCGAAACCGCTCTCTAAGTTCCCGCTTTTTAGAATTAGCTATATCCACGGAAATACTCTATTTAAGAAGTAAGGTTTAGTCATGGAACAACAGCCGAGCGTCGAAGAGCTCTTAGCGAAGCTCTTAGAAATTGCGGAGCCACTTTCGCCATTTGATATGCCGCTATTAGACGCCCATGGCGCAACCCTTGCAACAGATATTTATGCTGGCGAGCGATTAGTTTTACGTGGCGGTATCAGAATTAGATCGACCCAGATTGGTTTGGCCGCATCTATTGGATTAGATCGCCTGCCAACACTTCCGCATCCCAGAGTTGTTGTGATTTCTGCTGGTGATGATTTAGTTGAACCAGGTCAGCCACTTGCAGATTCTGAAGATGAGTTTGAAACTAACTCATGGATGTTAACTACAGCCGTTCGCGAAGCCGGTGCAAATGGTTATCGGGTTCATACAATTCCAGAGAATCATGAACAATTAAAAGAAGTTATCGAAGACCAATTAGTGCGCGCTGATTTAATCGTAATAAGTGGTGAGCGCCATGATGAATCTTTTGAATTAATCACTGCGGTATTAAAGGAGCTCGGCGAAATAACTACGGTTCGCCCCAAGATGAGCGAGAGTGGCTTACATAATTTTGGGTTAATTGGGCCAGATAAAACTCCAGTGATAACTCTTCCCGGAGATCCAGTAGTAGCAGGAATTGCAGTCGAAATTTTTGTTCGTCCGATGATTCGCAAAATGGCGGGCGCACCAAATATCTTTCGTAATCAACTAAAAGCAAAGTTAAAGGGTTCAATAACTGCGACACCAGGCGAAAGTAGTTTTATTCGAGCGCTATTAAGTTCTGAAAATGGTGTTATCGCAACCCCACTTGAAGAGCAGAGTGATTTAGTCTCTTTATCCGATGCAAATGCTTTCATAATTGTTCCGGAAAAATCTGGTGGATTTAAAGTTGGCGAAGTTGTTGAAGTTATGGTTCTTGACCGGAGTTCGAATTAATTGGCGGCACATTCAGACTGGCCGATAAAACTTCGCGAGAATGAATTGCTGTTACGCCCGCTACGCCTTAGAGATAAACGGGCTTGGGATTTATCGAGAGCGAAAAATCGGGAATGGTTGACGCCGTGGGAAGCAACTCGACCAGAAATTGACTCCCATCTTCCACTGCCATCTTTCTTCGGAATGGTTCAGTCATATCGACGAGATGGCCAAGCACTCCGTTCTATCTCACTTGGAATCTGGCTAACTGAGAAAAGCAATGAAACTTTTATTGGCCAAATAACTTTAGGTGGCATCGTTTTTGGAGCGATGCGCGGTGGCCATATTGGTTATTGGATAGATCAAAGGTTTGCCAATCAGGGATATACAACGCGAGCAGTTTCACTTTTGACTGAATTTGGCTTAGATAACTTGGCTCTTCATCGCATTGAAATAAATTTACGGCCAGAAAATGATGCTTCCAAGCGGGTAGCTGAAAAATGTGGCTTTATCTTCGAAGGAACAAGGCCTAGGTATTTGCATATAGATGGTGCTTGGCGTGATCATCTAACTTATGTAAAAGAAAATCCAAGAATTAATTAAGACCTTTTAATATAGACATACCGTCTAAATCCCGCAGATTTACCCCGCCTAGAATTATCGTTCTACTCCATGGCGTCCGGTTTTATCTACCTAATCATCCTTGGGATGTGGGCGGCCTATTTCTTACCTAAATGGATGGTTAGCCACGATGAGGCTTCAGGAAAATCTGCCGAAAGATATAAGAGCGCAATGCGAGTTGTTGGAGAAGCGGGATCATCAACGGTAATTGAGAACGATAATTTTAAAATACAAAATCAGATTGCAACTAGAAGAATTGTTTTTGGGGCGCTAACATTTTTAATAATTGCAATTGGATTGCTTAGTGCAATCGGCATAATTTCAAATACCATACTTTTAATTCCTGCAACTGCGTTAACAATTTATGTAATTCATGTGCGACGTCAAGTTGTTGCCGCGCAACTAAAAGCGCGCAGAATAAAAGCATTTGAAAAGATTTCCTCTGCTACGGTAATTACCGAACCAATTGAACGAATAACTTTCTCTTCGAAAGTTGATTTCGTTGCCGAAAATAATGAACATTGGATTCCATTAATTGAACGTATTGACACAGCAGGAGTTGTCGTAATTCCTAAAGATGGTCCAACATGGCAACCAACGAGTGTTCCAAGACCAACTTATGCAACAGCGCCTAAAGCAATTCCATCTAATCGGATAATTGATTTAACAGTTCCTGGCGTCTGGATGGCGACGCAACAATCAAGTGCCGAAGCAGGGTTACTGCCTTCGCGTGATGAGTTATTTGATCAAGAACTTGCCGAAAACGCAGCTACCGAGAAATTTGGCGCAGTAAACGAATAGTTAATTTAGATCCATGACGGCAACCACATACGGTCATGCCAAGAGTTATAAGTAATAGGAATCCCCAAGAATATTGGCAGAAAATAAAGGAAATTAACTAGAACTATTGCTCCTATTGATATTGCAATTTTTCGTTGATTCTTAAGAGCTTTACTAAGCACATAGACCAGAGTTAGCAGAATAAAGGGCTCAAATGCGATTGCATAGAAACTAAACATCGTTCTATCTTGAATTGCGAACCAAGGTAAGTAGCTGGCACCTATTACAACCAACAATATTTCTGCTTGCCATTCGCGCTTACTTACCCAGAAACCAATGGTTATAAATAGCGCAATTGTTGCAAGCCACCAAAGTATCGGTGTTCCAAGTGCCAAAATTTCTTGAGAACAACTTGCGCCACCACAGTTCTTCGGAGTTTCATAGAAGAAAGATGTTGGGCGCCCTTGGATTAACCAACTCCAGGGATTTGCGTCATATGGATGCGGCTCAGATAATTTTGTGTGGAAGTTAAGAATTTCTGAGTGGTAATGCCAGAGAGAGCGCAATGGATTAGCAGACCAATTGCGGCTCCACCCATTGCCTGTTAAAAACCAACCCATCCAAGATGACACATAAATTAAAGCCGGGGTTATCCCAAATTGTAGAAATCTAACTGGGAAATTATCAATCACTTGTCGAATCGGATTTTCAGATCCTAAGTAACGATGCTTTCGATAATCCATAATTAGAGCTAACAATGCAAATGCAATTAGAACATATAGACCACTCCACTTTACCGAAGTCGCAAGTCCAAGTCCGATGGCGCACAACCAATATTTTTGATGTAGCAGGGCTAGAACAGCAATCTGAATAAAGAAGAGTAAGAAGATATCTAGAAGTGCAATGCGAGAATGAACTAAATGCAGGCCATCCATTGAAATTAGGGCTGCTGCAAAAACACTTAACAATTGGTTATTGAATAATTTCTTTGCAGTGAAATACATAAGCACAATTGAGAGCGAACCAATTAGCGCTGCTGCAAAACGCCAACCAAACTCGTTATATCCAAATAATTTGATGCCAATTGCGATCAGCCATTTTCCAGTTGGGGGATGAACAATGAATTGGGCAAGACCACTTTTGGAATCGATTTCCACGCCATTTTGCAATAATGATTGTGCGTTGGTTGCGTAGTAAACCTCATCAAAGATTTTTCCCTTTGGGCTCGCAAGATTCCATAGTCGAAGGATTAGTCCAAGTGCACCGAACCCCAATGCAAAGGCCCAATCTCGAGATATCCGCAACTGGGTTGTCATAAGTGAAGCCTAAAGCCTGCGAGAATTGCCCAATGCTTATTCTCGCCGCGATTCCACTGGGCAACCCCGCTGATGCCTCATTGAATCTGCGCGAAGCCATAGTTAGCGCGAAATTTATTGCAGCCGAGGATTCCAGAAAATTTTCAAGACTCTGCTCCGATTTAGGAATTACCTATTCAGCAAAAATTATTTCGTTCTTTGAGGGCAATGAGATTGAACGCCTTGATGAACTAGTTAAAATTTTAGAGAGTGGTTCAGATTTACTAGTTGTCACGGATGCTGGAATGCCTGGCATCAGCGATCCTGGTTATCGCCTTGCTAGAGCAGCTGTTGAAAAAAATATAAAGATAAAAGTTTTGCCCGGACCAAGTGCTGTTACTACTGCGCTACTTCTATCTGGGCTTCCAAGTGATCGATTCTGTTTTGAAGGTTTTGCGCCTCGAACTAGTGGCGCCCGAAAAACTTGGTTTGAAAATCTCGCCAACGAAACCCGAACAATTATTATGTTTGAGGCACCTCATCGCTTGCTGGAATCTTTAGCCGATGCCGTCGCAGTTTTTGGGCCGAAGCGTCTTGGTTCAATCTGTCGCGAAATGACCAAGACTTATGAAGAGGTAATCCGCGGGGATCTTGAGACTTTGCATAACTGGGCTGCTTCATCCGAAATTTTAGGAGAGATAACTTTAGTAATTGCCGGCTTTGATCCAGATACTCGCGAATTTAGCGAAGCAGATTTGATTGCTGAAGTATTGAAGCAAGAAGCTGCGGGAATTTCGCGCAAAGAGGCGATATCTGAAGTTGCAAGACTTACTGGACGTGCCAAACGCGAAGTCTTTGACGCAATGGTTACGCACAAATCTCAAGATAGGCTGGCCCCATGAGCGCCGAAAAATCCTTCTACTTAACGACGCCAATTTATTATGTAAATGATGCGCCACATATCGGTCATGCGTACACAACTGTTGCCGGAGATGTTTTAACTAGATGGCATCGCCAACGCGGCGAAAGTGTCTGGTTCTTAACTGGAACAGATGAGCATGGCGAAAAAGTTATGAATACTGCAGCATCAAATAACGTTAAACCACAAGATTGGTGCGATCGGTTAGTTGAAGAAGCTTGGAAGCCAAACTGGAGGGCGCTAAATATTGCTAATGATGATTTCATTCGCACAACCGAAAAGCGACATGAAGAGCGTGTTCAAAGATTTATGACGCTCCTGAAAGATAACGGTTATATCTATGCCGGCAAGTTCGAAGGACCTTATTGCATCGGCTGCGAAGAATTTAAATTGCCTGGAGATCTAGATGAAGGTAAGTGCAAAATTCATGGCAAGCCTGTAGAAATGCTCTCGGAAGATAACTGGTTCTTTAAGCTATCTGCTTTCGTTCCACAGTTACTTGAACATTATAAAAATAATCCAGAAGCATGTGAACCTGCCAGTGCTCGCAACGAAGTAATTGCCTTCCTTGAAAGTGGCGTCCGCGATCTCTCAATTTCTAGATCAACATTCGATTGGGGAATTCCTGTCCCTTGGGATACCGATCAAGTTATTTACGTTTGGTTTGATGCCCTTCTAAATTATGCGACCGCTGTCGGACTTGGCGATGATCCAGATTCTGAAGGTGGTAAGAAATTCGCAAAGACTTGGCCAGCAGATGTGCACTTGGTTGGAAAAGATATTCTGCGCTTCCACGCAGTAATTTGGCCAGCGATGTTGATGGCAGCAAATGTTGCAATTCCAAAGAAAGTATTTGCACATGGTTGGTTATTAGTAGGTGGCGAGAAGATGAGTAAATCTAAGCTGACCGGTATTGCGCCAAGTGACATCACGGATCACTTCGGTGTCGATGCATTTAGATATTACTTCTTACGCGCAATTCCATTTGGAACTGATGGTTCGTTCTCTTGGGAAGATATGTCAGCCCGTTACACCAGCGAGCTCGCAAATGATTTTGGCAACCTAGCTTCGCGTTTAATTGCAATGATTGAAAAGTATTGTGATGGCGTTATCCCCGCAGTAGCAAAAGATGCAGAATTAGCAGCAATGCTGGAAACAACCGTAGCCACAGCAGATAAAGCAATGGTTGCGCTGGATTTCCAAGGTGGAATCAATGCGATTATGGAATTCTGTAAGCGTGTAAATGGTTACGTGACAATTAAAGAACCTTGGGCTATCGCTAAAGACGAGAGCCGCACTGCAGAATTAAACGAAGTTTTATATAACACAGCCGATGCAATTCGTGCGCTAGCCGTTCTGTTGCATCCAGTAATGCCTGCGACAACTCAAACTTTGTGGGAATCAATTGGGGCGCAAGCAACTCTTGGAAATATTGGCGAACAGAAGATTTCAGAAGTTTCAACTTGGGGAGTTCTGCCGCAAGGCTGCAAAGTCACAAAAGGCGCAGTCTTATTCCCAAGATTGGATTAACAAGTGGCAGATCGACATAACCGCGATATCGATCGTGAACCAGCACCACTTCCAAAACCGCTAAATGTTAAGTGCGTAGATGCACACGCCCACCTTGAAATTGTCACTAATACCGCACCAGATTCGCCAGAAATAGGAAAAGTATTAGCCGATGCTAAAAGTGTTGGCATTGATCGCATTGTGCAAGTGGGCTATTCCGCAGAGCAATCCGAATGGGGAGTAAAGCTTGCCGAACACTGGCCAAATGTTCTGGCTACTGTTGCATTGCATCCGAATGAAGCACCAGTAGTTGCAGATTTGGAAGCCGACCTAGCAATAATTGAAAAGTTAGCAACGCATCCAAGAGTGCGCGCTATTGGCGAGACTGGTTTAGATTTCTTTCGCACCGAGCCCGCGCTGCAAGAGCGCCAAAAGTATTCATTCCGCCGCCACATTGAATTAGCGAAGCGCGTTGATAAAGCCCTAGTAATTCATGATCGAGATGCACATCGAGCAGTTCTAGATGTACTAATTGAAGAAGGAGCACCGACAAAGACTATTTTTCACTGTTATTCCGGGGATGCTGAAATGGCCCGAGAATGTATTGAAAAAGGCTACATACTTTCATTCGCTGGGACTCTAACTTTTAAGAATGCACCGGCACTTCGAGAAGCAGTAAAGCTTGTTCCAATAGATCAATTACTTGTTGAAACAGATTCACCATTCTTGGCTCCGATGCCACATCGCGGTGCGCTAAATACACCAGCACAAATTCCCACAATTTTACGTTTCATGGCTGATGAACGTGGCGAAGATGTTGATGAATTAGCTACTGCAATTTCAAATAACTGTGAACGTTTATTTGGGTCGTTCGCTTAAATGAGCAACTTACTAGGCGCTGCCGAAATTCGTGAGATTGCGGAGCGAATTGGACTTCGCCCAACAAAAAAACTTGGTCAAAATTTTGTAGTAGATGCAAATACCTGTCGCAAAATTGTTAAGAGCGCAGATGTTGGCCCAACAGATATCGCCTTAGAAATCGGACCCGGGCTAGGGTCTTTAACACTTGCGATGCTGGAATCGGCTAGCGAAGTTATCGCGATTGAAATTGACGATCGCCTTGCTGCAGAACTTCCAGAAACCGCGCAACGACATGGACTTGATGCCAGTAAGTTAACAATTATTAATCAAGATGCGATGGGTGTTACAACGCTTCCAAAAGAACCAACAGTTCTTGTTGCCAATCTTCCATACAATGTTTCAGTCCCGGTGTTACTTCGCTTTCTAGAATTATTTCCAACCCTTCGCTCCGGAGTTGTTATGGTGCAGAGCGAGGTTGCAGATCGCCTCGTTGCTAAACCAAATAGCAAGACTTACGGCAGCCCCTCTGTTAAGGCAACTTGGTGGGCAGATTTATCTTCAGCAGGAACTGTAAGTCGTTCAATTTTTTGGCCAGTGCCAAATGTGGATTCCTCACTAGTTCGATTCGTTCGTCATCAGAGCGCTGGCGATGAAGTATTACGTAAGACAACTTTCAAAATAATTGATGCCGCATTCGCCCAGCGTCGCAAAATGATGCGGGCCGCACTTAGCGATCTTTGCGGTGGAAGCGCGGCAGCGAGTTCAATAATTGAAGCCAGTGGAATAGACCCAACTATTCGCGGCGAATCACTGCAACTTTCGGATTTTATTAAGATTGCGATTACCCTTTCTAAATGAACAACCGCGGTGTAATTGTCCGAACTCCGGCAAAAATAAACCTGCAATTAGCGGTAGGACCTATTGGTGCTGATGGTTTTCATGAAGTCACAACTGTCTTTCAAGCAATCTCACTCTTTGATGATGTAACCCTAAAATTTGCCGCAGAAAATTCGGGAATTGCGATATCACTTTCGGGCGCAACATCTAATGGTGTTCCTGCGACTGATGAAAATCTTGCAGTGCGGGCCGCAAAATTAATGGCCGATAAGTACGATCTCTCAACTGATTTAGCGATTCACTTAAAGAAAGAGATTCCTGTTGCTGGTGGCATGGCTGGAGGTAGCGCCGATGCTGCAGGTGTAATCGTTGCAATGGATGCGTTATTTGAAATTGGATTATCGCGAGCCGAGATGGAAGCTATTGCAGCGCAATTGGGAAGTGATGTGCCATTTGGAATTTCAGGTGGAATTGCAATTGGTCGCGGTCGCGGTGATGAATTAACACCTGCACTTAGCCGTGGAAATTATCACTGGGTATTGGCACTTGCCGGTCAAGGACTTTCAACTCCAGCGGTTTATCAAGAGTGTGATCGATTGCGCGAAGGTTTAGATATTGCAAGACCGCAAGTAAGTGAATCAATGATGCAGGCACTTCGCGCCGGTGATGCAACTGCATTAGGTGCAGCACTTTCAAATGATTTACAACCAGCAGCATGTTCATTGCGTCCGGCACTACGTTTAGTTTTAGATGTTGGTCGCGATTACGGCGCACTTGGTGGCATCGTTTCTGGATCTGGTCCGACCGTTGCATTCTTGGTTGAGGAT
>CAXNFK010000027.1:0-12791 GCA_964201775.1 Candidatus Nanopelagicaceae bacterium | reverse complement strand
TTTTGACCTGGAATACCAAGCATCTGATGGTTCAAGACAACAACCTGTAATGATTCACCGCGCTTTGTTTGGTTCTATCGAAAGATTCTTTGGAGTTTTAACCGAACACTATGCAGGCGCATTCCCACCGTGGCTTGCACCAGTTCAAGTTCGCGCAATTCCAGTAGCAGACACCTTTGTTCCATATCTCGAAGAGGTAGTTGCGAAGATGCGTAAAGCAGGAATTCGCGTCGATATCGACGCATCTGATGATCGAATGCAGAAGAAAGTTCGCTCGGCGCAACTAGAAAAAATTCCATTCATGATGATTGCAGGCGAGGAAGATCAAGCAGCCGGAGGAGTCTCCTTTAGATATCGCAATGGCGAACAGAAGAATGGAATTAGCATCGATGATGCGATTTCCGAAGTTCTCGCTGCTGTTGCAAACCGAATCCAAATATAGGAATTTAAGTGAGCGAAGATAATTTAATTAGTGGAGTTGGGATGCCAGATCGTTGGCAGAGGTTATGGGCACCGCACCGAATGTCGTATCTCGAAGGCGAAAATCGACCACTTCCTGATAATTCGATCGAATGTCCGTTCTGCAGAATTATTAATTTGAGTGACGAAGAAGGGCTAATTGTTGCCAGAGGTAAAGAAGCTTACGTAGTAATGAATCTCTATCCTTATAACGCGGGACATCTTTTAATCTGCTCCAATCGACATGTTGGCGACTTAACGGAATTAACTGCCAGTGAGCGCAATGAAATCTCTGAACTTTCGGCGCACGCAATGAAAACACTTCGTAAAGTTAGTGGCGCTAATGGATTCAACCTAGGTATGAATCAAGGCGCAGTTGCCGGAGCGGGAGTGGCGGATCATATTCATCAACATGTAATTCCACGCTGGGCGGGAGATGCAAACTTCATGCCACTAATCGGACAGACAAAAGTACTGCCACAACTTTTACAGGAGACCCGCTCGCAACTAGCTGCGGCTTGGTAAGTTATTTAAGAGGCTAGCAATTTCAAAACTGCCGAGGCCATTTTCTGGAATGAATGGAATCGCAGGAAAGCTCAGGCCATCTTGGAAACCAGATTCGCCAAATTCTTCAATTGCTTCTAAATATTCTTTACGGAATTCGAATACAAGAACTTTATGTTCTGGATCGCTATCTCTTTCGACCCGATGACCTGTCGAATAATCAGATAACTTCAAAGAATCAAGATTGATTAAGGCTGTTGGATTTCCGTTGTCATCGTGCAGTACCAGATAGGGAGTTTGTACTGGATCTAACATTCGGCCAGCAATTGCACTCATGTCATCGAAGTCAGTTTCGCCATTAGTTAAATCGGTAATCAAAATTAATGAAGGAATATAAAGCTCGCGCGCTAAGTTCCAAATATCAATATCGGCGGAAGAGATTCCATCGATGGCACTTACGATAAATATCGCGGCATCTGATGAATCGATAGTGGGAGCCGATTGCTGAGCAAGGCCAAAATATTGGGCGATTTCGCCACTCGATTTGCCCACTAGAGAAACCTGCAATTTGGGCGTAATTGGTGGGAAGATTTGGGTGCTCACAACAACCAAGCCTACGATGGGAAAGATGTTACAAGAATCATTACGCGCCCCAGTTACTAGATTAATTACGCCCATCTGTCGCGGGCTAATAAAGCTAGGCGTAAGTGCAAATATGGTGACTGCGATTGGCGCGCTATTTACAATTCTGGCGGCAATTTTTACTTTTCCACGAGGGCAGTTCTTTCTTGGAACGATGTTAATCATTGTCTTTGTTCTCTTCGATTTATTGGATGGAACGATTGCGCGACTTTCAGCTAAAGGATCAAATGCCTGGGGCGCACTATTGGATTCCACATTAGATCGCCTTACTGATGCCGTAATCCTTGGGTCAATTCTCTGGTTCTGCATTGACACTGAAGACCCATTAGTCCCGCTTGTCCTTTTATCTATTGTCTTTGGGTTTTTAATTTCTTATATAAAGGCGCGATCAGAATCATTGGGAATCGAATGCAACGGGGGATTAGCCGAACGTAGTGAACGCATAATCATCGTCCTTACTACTACCGGCTTTGCTGGATTAGGCGTTCCATATGTAATGGCGGTTGGATTCTGGATTCTTGCAATCGTAAGTTTAGTAACGGTTTTGCAACGGCTAAAAATTGTTTATGTTGGTGCAAAATAAAACATGAGTGACTTTTTAGTTTATTGGGGATATAACATCGCGTGGAAAATTATTCGATGGATACCCGAAGGCAGCGTGTATTCCTTGGCAGACAAATTTGCCGATTACCTATATGCCCGGAATGGCAAAAGCGTGGTTCGGCTACGAATAAATTTTCAAAGAGTTCGACCAGAATTAGATGATGCGCAGTTAGAATTTTTGGTCAATGCGGGTATGCGTTCACATCTTCGATATTGGTGTGACACATTTAGGTTTCCAAGTTGGAGCAAAGAGCGATTAATCGCAACAACGGTTTGCGATAATGAAAATTTCTTACGCGACCCAATCGCTGCTAAACGTGGGTGCATAGTTGCGCTTCCACATGCCGGAAATTGGGATCATGCTGGGGCATATTTTTGCGCCACGGGAATTCCACTAACAACAGTGGCGGAGCACTTAAAACCAGAGAAATTGTTCCGCAAGTTTCTCGAATATCGAACCGCTATTGGAATGGAAGTTCTGGATTTAGATTCCAGAAGCATTGCAGTGTTATCGCAACGTCTTCGTGCTGGAAAACTTGTTGCACTTGTTGCAGATCGAGATTTATCAAAGAACGGTATTCCAGTGGAATTTTTTGGCAAAGGCGCACAGATGCCAGCCGGGCCAGCACTTTTAGCAATTCAAACTGGAGCAGATTTGATAACGGCATATGTGAAGTATGAAGCGGTAGGAATTCGAATAATTTTCGAAGAGGCGATTAAGGTTCCAGAAACTGGAACTGTTCCAGAAAAGGCTGCGGCAATGACGCAAGTTATGGCGGATAGATTCGCCAAGCAATTGCAAGTTCACACAGTTGATTGGCACATGTTGCAGCGAATTTGGTTGGACGCAGAAAAGGTTTTGAATAAAAATGCGTAGCCTAAAAATTGGAATTGTTTGCCCTTACGGTTGGGATACACCGGGCGGAGTCCAAATTCATATAAAAGAATTGACCGAATGGCTAATTGCTGCTGGACATCAAGTATCCGTGTTGGCCCCGGTTACAAGTGAAGATGGAAATATTGAACCTTGGGTGGTTTCAGCTGGTCGTCCAATCTCAATTCCTTATAACGGCGCGGTTGCTAAAGTTATTTTTGGCCCACTTGCTTCTTCAAGAGTTAAGCAATGGATAGGCAATGGTGATTTTGATTTACTCCATCTGCATGAACCAGCTATTCCTTCACTCTCACTTCTTGCAGGTTGGGCTGGAGACGGACCGATGGTGGCAACGTTTCATGCTGCAAATAATCCACAGAAGGTTGCGAATGCAATAGGAACAATGCTCGATCCGTTGATTGAAAGAATCACAGCGAAAATTGCTGTGAGTGAGATTGCACGAGAAACACTAAAAGATCGTTTCAATACCGAAGCAGTCGTAATTCCGAATGGAATCGACACAAGTAAATTTGAAGAAATCGGCGTGCGATCTGAATGGGCCTTACCAAGTACTCTTGGTTTCATCGGGCGATTTGATGAGCCCAGAAAAGGTTTAGCGGTTCTGTTGGCGGCAATTCCAAAAATAGTAGACCGCGTCCCAAATTTGAGAGTGCTTGTTGCTGGGCCGGGTAATGCGCAAGATTTCGATAAATTGGTTCCGCCAGAACTTCGGGAGCGAATAACTTTCTTGGGTCGAATTTCAGAGATAGAGAAGGCGCAGTTCTTTAAATCTATCTCCTTATATATTGCTCCTAACACCGGTGGTGAATCATTTGGAATTATTCTGGCGGAAGCTATGGCTGCTAAAGCACCAATCGTTGCGAGCAATCTTCCGGCATTCGTAAAACTTCTAGACAACGGCGAATCCGGGGCAATTTTCACTTCTGAGAGCGCGGATGATTTGGCTGGAACGGTTTTGAATTTATTGGGAGACGCAAACGCAAGAACGGCAATCGCTAGCGCTGGATATGAGAAAGCAAAGAGTTTTGATTGGAATTCAGTGGGCGAGCAGATCCTGTCAGTATATGAAATGGCATTGGCAGGAAACTCAAAAGTAAATCTGGCTTCTGATAATCGTTTTTGGAATAGATTGCGCTCTAATGGTTGAAATAATTGTTGCAGCAATATTCTTACTTTTAATTTCTGGTTGGTATCTCTCGTTTCTTGCCTCAAGACTAGATGCGCTGCACCACAGGGTTGAAACTTCTTGGGCTCATTTAGATGCACTCCTTCAGAGAAGAGCAGCGCTTGCACTCGAAATTGCACATTCAATAGCGGTAGATCCTGCAACAAGTTTGGTTTTGACAGCCGCTGCATATGAAGCACGAGAGGCCAATATTGTTGAGCGGAGCGATGCCGAGATTGCGCTATCACAGAGTTTGCGTTTGCTTCTTGCAGATGAAGTGCATATGCCGAGTGGATTGGAAATTGAGTTAATCAACTCCTTGAATGCGCTATCTGAAAAGATTTCAGTTGGAATCACAATTCATACCGAGGCCGTTCAGAGTGCGCAATTGCTTCGAAGCAAACTTCTATTTAAGATCTTCCGACTTGCTGGACGCGCCCCGTTGCCAATGCGATATTCATTTGAGGATGACATTCTGTGAAAAAGATTTTAGCGGCGATATCTATTTTGATTGTTCTGAGTTCCTGCGCTTCGCCATCAAGTCTGGTTAAGAAGGTAACTACAAAAGAGGCAGAGCGAAATGTGTTAACAAACTTGCCAGGAGTTAATGGGCCAGTTCTTGCGGTAAAGATAGATGACACGACGCCGGCACATCCCCAGGTGGGACTCGATAGCGCTGATGTTGTGTATATCGAGCAAGTCGAAGGCGGGCTAACTAGGTTAGCTGCGATATTTACCAATAAAGTTCCAGCGCTAATTGGCCCAGTGCGATCTGCCCGAATCAGCGATCTTGAAATTTTGGCACAGTATGGCCGAGTTGGATTTGCTTACAGTGGCGCGCAGAGCAAGATGCGGCCAGTAATAGAGGCAGCCAATCTTGAAAACATTAGTGCGGAACGAAATCCACCATCGATCTATCAGACCGATTCGACCCGGTATGCGCCTACCAACATGATGCTCGATGCAAATGCACTTTTGAAAAAAACTATAGACGTTGAAGGTAAGAAGATAGATATCGTGAAATCTGTCGGTTGGCAGTTTGGAAAAGGTAGTGAACTCGCGAAGAAATTAACTTCAGCAAGTATTAAGTGGCCGGCAGCAGAATACTCTCTCACTTGGTCAACTAGTGAGAAACGTTGGCTTACAACTTTCAATGGCAAACCAAATCTTGATTCAAACGGTCGCCAATTGGGGCCGAAAAATTTTGTAATTCAAAAAGTGGCTATAACGAATTCGATCTATCGTGACAAGGTTGGCGGGGTAACTCCGCTAAGCAATACCGTTGGATCTGGAACCGGCTTTTTATTGCGCGATGGAAAAGTGGTTGCAATTAACTGGCAGCGCCCTAGTGCTGAGGTTGGAACGATTTGGACGCTCTCGGATGGGACTGTGGCCAATTTTGCAGATGGCCAGGTCTGGATTGCCCTCACAGATGGTGAGCCTGAATTGATATATCCCGCCCCTGCTGCGAGTGCGAGTCCGCAGAAGTCAAAGTAGACTGACTCTCTGATTAATTGGTAGTCAATAATAAATTGACGATAAGGATTACGGGAGTAAATGATGTCTAAGGCAAATGATGCTCAAGTCGGTGGCGCACGAGTAAAACGCGGCATGGCTGAAATGCTTAAAGGCGGCGTCATTATGGATGTTGTAAATGTTGAACAAGCGAAGATTGCTGAAGATTCTGGTGCAGTTGCAGTGATGGCTCTAGAACGAGTACCTGCAGATATCCGCGCTCAAGGTGGCGTATCTCGAATGTCTGATCCTGACATGATTGAGAAAATTCAGGCAGCGGTTTCAATTCCAGTTATGGCAAAGGTTCGCATTGGTCACTTTGCAGAAGCACAAATTTTGCAGACTTTAAACGTTGATTACATCGATGAATCTGAAGTATTAACTCCTGCCGATTACGAACATCATATTGATAAGTGGAATTTTACGATTCCTTTTGTTTGTGGTGCTACCAATCTTGGGGAAGCGCTACGTCGCATCAATGAAGGTGCAGCGATGATTCGCTCTAAGGGCGAAGCAGGAACCGGTGACGTTTCAAATGCAACAACGCATATGCGCAAAATTGGTTCAGAGATTCGCCGCTTAACTTCAATGCGTGAAGATGAACTTTACGTAGCAGCAAAAGAGTTACAAGCACCATACGCACTAGTCAAAGAAGTTGCCGAAACTGGAAAACTTCCAGTTGTACTTTTCACTGCCGGTGGAATTGCGACTCCTGCTGATGCCGCAATGATGATGCAACTTGGCGCCGATGGCGTATTTATTGGTTCTGGAATTTTCAAATCAGGTGACGCTGCAAAACGCGCAGCTGCTTGTGTTAAGGCAACTACTTTCTATACAGATCCAAAAGTTGTGGCAGATGCATCCCGTGGTTTAGGTGAAGCAATGGTTGGTATCAATGTTGCAGATATTCCTGTGCCACATCGATTGGCCGAACGGGGCTGGTAGAAATGAACGTTGGAGTATTAGCGCTCCAAGGCGATTTTCGGGAACATCTATTTGCTCTTGGTGAATGTGGTGTTAAAGGTAAAATAGTAAACACCGCAGCGGAGATAGCGGAAATAGATGCGCTAGTAATTCCCGGTGGCGAATCCACAACTATAAGCAAGTTGGCGAAGGCCTTTGGTCTCTTTGATTTAATCTCGAAACGAATAGCCGACGGGATGCCAACTTACGGCTCATGTGCCGGAATGATTTTGGTAGCAAAAAAAATTATTGATCCAGCATCAGGTCAAGATACTTTTGGCGGGATCGACATGGAAGTTCGTCGAAATGCATTTGGACGGCAGACTGAATCTTTTGAAGTAGATCTAGATTTCAAGCCGATTTCGGGTGTACCAATCAGGGGAGTTTTTATTAGGGCGCCTTGGGTGGAATCGCATGCAGCAACTGTCGAGATTCTGGCGAGCATAGATGTGGCTGGCAAAAGCCACCCAGTTGCAGTCAGACAGGGGAGCGTATTGGCAACAGCGTTTCACCCAGAATTAACGGGCGATAATCGTGTTCATAGATACTTCCTAGAAACTGTTTGCAAAAAATAATTCAAGATAAACTGCCGCTATTGATTTATAGGAGGTTTTACCGTGTCAGGCCATTCCAAGTGGGCAACGACTAAGCACAAGAAAGCTGTGATTGATTCCCGGCGTGCGAAGAACTTTGCAAAGTTAATTAAAGGTATTGAAGTTGCTGCTCGTAATGGTGGCGCGGATATCACAGGAAACCCAACGCTATTTGATGCAATAGCAAAAGCTAAAAAGAATTCGATGCCAGCAGACAATATTGAACGCGCAGTGAAACGGGGCGCTGGTCTGGAATCTGGCGGCGCTGATTGGCAGACAATTATGTATGAAGGTTACGGTCCAAACGGTGTGGCCTTAATGATTGAATGTTTATCTGACAATCGCAATCGTGCGGCTTCAGAAGTTCGCGTAGCTGTAACTCGCAACGGCGGCTCTATGGCCGACCCTGGTTCGGTTTCGTACATGTTCAATCGCAAAGGCGTAGTTCTAGTTACAAAGGCTTCTGGTATCACCGAAGATAAAATTTTGGAGCACGTATTAGATGCGGGCGCTGAAGATGTAACTGATCTTGGAGAATCATTCGAAATCGTGAGTGAACCAAGTGATCTCGTCGCGGTTCGAACAGCACTTCAAAACGCTGGAATAGATTACGAATCTGCGGATACATCGTTTCTCCCTTCCGTATCCGTACCACTAGATGCCGAAGGTGCAGCGAAAGTTTTTGCTCTTATTGATGCCATCGAAGAGTTGGATGACGTGCAGAACGTCTTTGGAAACTTTGATGTATCAGACGAGGTAATGGCTAGCCTTTAATATGCGCGTTCTCGGGGTCGATCCAGGTTTAACAAGATGCGGCCTCGGAATAGTTGAAAATGGTACTGCGCAAAAATTAATTATGGTTGGAGTTGGCGTAATTCAAACTCCTACAGATATGGAACTCGCACACAGATTGTTAGAACTCGAGAAGCAATTGTTGGTTTGGATCAAAGAATTTAAACCCGATGTGATTGCCGTCGAAAGAGTCTTTTCGCAATTAAATATTCGCACCGCGATGTCGACTGGGCAGGCCGCTGGAGTTGCGCTTTTAATTGCGGCTCGGGCAGGAATTCCTGTTGCTATGCATACGCCAACCGAAGTGAAAGCCGCAGTTACTGGATCGGGGCGGGCCGATAAGAAACAAGTTGCACTTATGGTTCAGAAGTTGCTTTCGCTAAAAGAAATTCCGAAACCCGTTGATAGCACCGATGCTTTGGCTCTCGCTATCTGTCATCATTGGCGAGGTTCTGGAAATGCACGTATTGAAATGGCTGTTGCAAAAGAGAAGGCGCGATTAAAAAAGGTGGCGAAAAAATGATTGCCTCAGTTTCTGGAGTTGTGAAAGCGACGACTCTAAATTCTGCTGTCATTGAAGTAGGCGGCGTCGGACTACAAGTTGCGCTACCTGCAAGGTTTGCAGCTTCACTAATTGTAGGAACGCATGCAGAAATTTACACAACCTTGGTAGTTCGCGATGATTCATTAACTCTCTTTGGATTTGACCGTGCTGATTCGCGAGATTTCTTTGATTTGTTGCAGACCGTCAGCGGTATCGGTCCAAAGGTCGCGCAATCCGCACTTTCTATTTATGAGCCCGAAGAATTAGCAAGTGCTATCGCGAGTGAGAATTCGGCGGCGCTTGAACGCATTCCTGGCCTTGGAAAGAAAGGTGCGCAGCGCACAGTTCTGGAATTAAAAGAGAAAGTTGATGATGTAATTCGAACAATAGGTTCTGGCAAAAGTTCTAAATCTCATTGGCGGACACAATTGCAAAGCGCCTTGATTGGTCTTGGCTTCACGGCTCGAGATGCAGAGACAACTATTGATTCGGTAGCAACAGATCTTGGCTCAAAAATTGACGAGACAGATATTTCACAACTTTTGAAATTAGCGCTACAAAATCGTGGACGTAATTAGATATGAGTGATGAGACAAGAGTTATGGATTCGCAATCTGATGATTTTGAGCGAACGCAAGAACTCGCACTACGCCCGAAAACACTTCAGGAATTTGTCGGACAAAAACGTGTAGCAAACCAATTAGACCTTCTGCTATCGGCCGCGAGAAATCGCAATTCACCAGCAGATCACGTTCTTCTTTCGGGGCCGCCGGGATTAGGCAAGACAACACTTGCAATGATTATTGCCTCAGAAATGAATGCGCCAATTCGAATAACAAGTGGACCAGCAATTCAACATGCTGGCGACTTGGCTTCGATACTTTCATCACTCGTCGAAGGCGAAATTTTATTTTTAGATGAAATTCATCGGATGTCTCGCCCGGCAGAAGAGCTTTTATATTTAGCGATGGAAGATTTTCGGGTTGATGTGATTGTCGGAAAAGGCGCCGGAGCTACAGCAATTCCGCTCGAACTTCCGCACTTCACTTTAGTTGGGGCAACAACGCGTGCGGGTTTATTGCCGAGTCCGTTGCGTGATCGTTTTGGGTTCACCGCACAGCTAGATTTTTATGAAAACTCTGAACTTTCAGTAATTGTTAAACGGAGTGCAAGTCTGATGGGAATCGAAATAAGTGAAGAAGCAATTACCGAACTTGGTTCCAGATCCAGAGGAACGCCACGTGTTGCTAATCGCTTACTTCGAAGAGTGCGCGACTATGCGCAAGTGCATTCAAATGGCAAGGTCGGAATTAAAGAGGCCAGAGCTGCACTGGAAATGTATGAAGTTGATGAAATTGGTCTAGATCGATTAGACCTAGGAGTTCTAGAAACGTTGGTGAAACGATTCAATGGTGGGCCAGTAGGAATTTCTACCTTGGCGATGGCAATCGGCGAAGAAGCCGAAACAATTGAGTCTTTAGCTGAACCTTTTCTCGTTCGGATGGGATTTATCTCACGAACCCCTCGTGGCCGCATTGCTACGCCTGCTGGATTCGAACATCTGGGCCTAAAAGCACCGATAAGTTCAACGAACCAGCTCGATTTTTTCGACACACCAGCTTCTGATGCCTAGACTTGCGCCTCATGTCCGCCACTAATAATTCCCAGAGTCCAAGCGCGAGTGCTAACAGCACAAAGAGCGCTAAATCTTCAGGTAAATCCGCAAAGTCAATTGCGATTCTTGCCGTAGCACTTATTGCCTTTAGCGCAATTGCAGTATTTCAAGGTGCAACAAAAATTAAATTAGGCCTGGATCTTCGAGGTGGAACGAGCGTCACGCTCACACCACGTGCGACTGAAGGAGCAAAGGTTACGCCTGAGGCTATTTCGCAGGCAGTTGAAATTATTAGACAACGTGTTAACTCACTTGGAGTTGCCGAGAGCGAAGTTGCTGCACAAGGTTCAGGAACAAATCGCCAGATTGTAATTTCAGTTCCAGGTGAAACTGGAGAGAAGATTGTTGAGCTAGTTGGTCAGACTGCAGAACTTCGTTTCCGTCAAGTTTTAGTTGAAGCGGCTCCCAATGCAATTTCAGTAAGTGGCGATACTCAGACTGTAACTCTTCCAAATGGTGTCACACCTGAATTAAGTGCAAAGTTTGCTGCGTTAGATTGCACCAACAAAGTTAATTTGCAGGGCGGCAATACCGAATCTCCAGATGCCGCAGTGGTTGCTTGCGATCGTGGGGGAACTGGAAAATATATTCTTGCCCCGGCACAAGTTTTAGGAAACATGGTTTCCAAAGCTACTGCTGCTATTGACCAACAAGGCGCTGCCGGTTGGTATGTTTCACTAGATTTCAATGGTGAAGGTGCAACTAAATTTGGTGCCCTTACATCATCAGTAACTGGTTTAGCCGCTCCACAAAATCAAGTTGCAATTGTTCTAGATGGCCTTGTTGTATCGGCACCTAGAATCAATGAAGCAATCAACGGTGGAAGCGCGCAAATCACTGGAAGTTTCAGTCAGCAAGAAGCATCTAACTTGGCGAATGTTTTGAAATATGGTGCATTGCCTCTCGCTTTCGACCAAGGTGAGGTTTTGCAAGTTTCACCAACTCTTGGCTCTGATCAATTAAATGCCGGCTTACTTGCTGGACTTATTGGATTTATTCTGGTTTTTATCTACTCACTGATTTATTACAAGGCACTAGGCATTGTTACGGTGTTTTCACTGATAGTAGCGTCAGGCATCACCTACCTCTCCATCCTTTTACTTGGTGAGTGGATTGGTTTTACTCTGACACTGGCCGGAATCGCTGGGATTATTGTGGCGGTCGGTATTACGGCCGACTCTTTCGTTGTTTACTTTGAGCGCTTGCGAGATGAAGTTCGCGAAGGTCGTTCGATACGTTCTGCTGCAGAAACTGGTTGGGTCAAGGCGCGACGCACAATTGTTGTGTCAGATATGGTCTCAATGATTGCGGCAACTCTCCTTTATTTCTTCGCTGTTGGTGGGGTTCGTGGTTTTGCTTTCACACTCGGACTGACAACGCTAATCGATCTTCTAGTCGTTTTCTTCTTCACACATCCTCTGGTATCGCTGATGACAAGAATGAAATTCTTTGCTAGCGGCCATAAATTGTCGGGCTTCTCGCAGAACAGCTTGGGAATGAAAATCAAAACAGATGTCACAGAAAACTCGAAGGGTTAATCGCATGAGTTCACTATCAGGCATTGGCGGTCGGTTATATCGCGGCGAAACTTCTATTGATTTCGTTGGTAAAAGACGACGGTGGTATGCGCTGTCAGGAATCATAATTGTTCTTTCGGCGATTATTTTAGGAACACAGGGTCTGCATCTTGGGATCGAGTTCAAGGGCGGTTCTGAATTCTCGATCACTAAGCCGGGCGTCACTGTAGAACAAGGCCGAGCGGCCATCGCGCAAGCAGGAGTAAGCGGCGAGAGCGTTGTTCAAATTGTGGGCAATGACCGTGTGCGTATCCAAACTGGAGCCCTAGAATCATTTAACGCGGTAAAGGAATCTCTTGCGACAACTTTCGGCGTAGATGCTAATGATATTGATACTCAGATTATTGGACCGTCATGGGGAAATGAGATCACTAAAAAAGCGCTCTACGGATTGATTGGTTTCATAATTATCGTTTTGCTCTTCTTGGCGCTGACCTTCGAACCGAAGATGGCTATTGCCGCGATTGTTGCAACAGTCCATGACGTTTTCATTACGGTAGGAATTTATGCTCTCGTTGGTTTCGACGTCACGCCTGCGACGGTAATTGGTTTCTTAACGATTCTGGGTTACTCGTTATATGACACTGTTGTTGTCTTCGACAAGGTTCGTGAGAACACAAAATCGATTACGAGCACGGGGAAAGTAACTTATTCAGCCGCTGCCAACTTGGCCGTAAATCAAACTCTGGTCCGTTCATTCAATACCTCGGTAATTGCGCTATTACCAGTCGGTTCAATTCTCTTTGTTGGCTCAGGGCTACTTGGTGCAGGAACACTGAAAGATCTATCACTTGCGCTATTCGTAGGATTGACTGTGGGAACTTATTCCTCAGTCTTCATAGCTACACCATTGCTGGCACAGCT
>CAXNFK010000026.1:0-13122 GCA_964201775.1 Candidatus Nanopelagicaceae bacterium | reverse complement strand
GGAAATCGAAGTTCTCCACCGCCGTGCGACTTCACCAAAATCAATTGCTGCACTTACTTCACTTAAAGGCGCTCGAGTTAAAGATATTTCTAGACGTGGAAAATTCCTCTGGTTTGAATTAGATCGACCAGAAGTATTGGTTGGGCACTTAGGAATGAGCGGACAATTCTTAATCCAGCCGAAAAGTGCATCTGATGAGCGGCATTTAAGGGTCAGATTCAATCTCGGCAAGCATGAACTGCGTTTCATTGATCAAAGAACATTTGGTTGGCTTGGGGTTGAAGAAACGTTAAACGGATTGCCAACTTGTGTTCAACACATTGCACCAGATCCTTTTGATCCAGCTTTTAATTTAGCGGAAACTATTTTGCGATTTAGCAAGAAGAAAACTGAGATCAAACGAGCGCTGTTAGATCAAAGCGTTATGAGTGGTGTTGGAAATATTTATGCTGACGAAGCTCTTTGGCGAAGCAAAATTCATCCAGAAAGTCGCACCGAAACAATGAAAGTTTCTCGCATCAAAGATTTAATTGAAAATGCAAAAGAGGTTATGTCAGAGGCACTTAAATTAGGTGGAACTTCTTTCGATGACCTTTACATAAATGTAAATGGCGAGAGTGGGTATTTCGAGCGCTCTCTTTCGGCGTATGGGCAGGAGGGCGAAGGCTGTCCAAGATGTGGCCTTGAAATCCGAAGGATCACATTTGCCAATAGATCTTCCCATTTTTGCCCAAAATGTCAGCCCACACCGCGTGCGCGCAGAAATCGGTAAGCCCTTTTCCGATAGGTTTCGCTTGTGTATTTGAAGAGTATGACCCTCAAAGGATTTAAGTCCTTTGCCTCATCGACTTCGCTTAATTTCGAACCTGGAATTACCTGCGTTGTTGGTCCAAATGGGTCCGGTAAATCCAACGTGGTTGATGCGCTCTCTTGGGTTATGGGTGAGCAAGGCGCCAAATCTTTGCGCGGCGGAAAAATGGAAGATGTTATTTTCGCGGGAACATCTGGTCGGGCACCCCTTGGTCGCGCCGAAGTTTCGGTAACAATTGATAACTCGGATGGTGTACTTCCAATTGATTTCACAGAGGTAACTATTTCCAGAATTCTTTTTAGGAATGGTGCAAGTGAATATCAATTAAATGGCGAAACAACAAGACTTCTAGATATTCAAGAGTTACTAAGCGATTCAGGTATTGGTCGCGAAATGCACGTAATCGTAGGTCAAGGCCAACTTGATGCGATTTTGCTTGCCAACCCAGAAGAACGACGAGCATTTATTGAAGAAGCAGCCGGTGTATTGAAGCACCGCAAACGTAAAGAGAAAGCGCTGCGCAAATTAGATTCAATGACCGCAAACCTGGCTCGTATTCAAGATCTAACAGTGGAATTGCGCCGTCAATTAAAACCACTTGGTAAGCAGGCAGAAGTTGCTCGTAAGGCTTCAACAATTCAATCTGATGTCCGTGATTCAAAGTTACGGTTGCTTGCCGATGATTTATTACTACTTAGATCTACGGCTGACTCAGAAGTCGCAGATGAATCAGCGTTGCGTGCCCGGAAAGACGAAGTAGAGGCTGCGCTAAATAGAGCACGTGCTCGCGAGGAAGATATTGATGCGACTGCACTAATCGAAAACCCGCTTCTCGTTAAAGCGCAAGAAAATTATTATCAGTTAACTGCGCAGCGCGAAAAATTTCGAGGAATTCAGAACTTAGCTTCAGAACGTGCAAGGTTCTTATCCGAAGAGGCAGATGAGGCCCGTGCAAGTGGCCGCGATCCGGAAAGTATGGATTTAGAGGCACAAGCACTTCGCGGTGAAGAACAATCTCTGCGCAATGATGTCAACGAATCTAATATCAAATTGACCGCGCTCTCCTCAGAGTTAAAAACTTTAGAGGCAAATTTAATTACTGAAGAAAATAGTGTTTCCGCTGCGCTTCGAGCAATCGCAGATCAACGCGAAGGAACCGCGCGTCAAGAGGGACATATCAATGGGCTTAAGTCTCGTATCGATGCAACTAATGCCGAAATTACAAGATTAACAAAGACTAAAGATGAAGCATCTAGACGTTTACAAAGCTTTCAAGAAGAGTTTGCCTTACTTGAAACTCAAATCGCATCAGTAGATGCAAATGAACCAGGTTTAGATTCAGAGTTTGAAGTTGCTAAAACTCAATTAGCTAGTGCGCAGAGTGAATTGGATTCACTAACTGCAAAGGATAGCGAAGCACAAAAAACTCGTTCTGGTTTAGATGGTCGCTTGCGCGCACTCCAGGAAAGTTTGGTTCATCGCGATGGCTCCGGGGTTGTTCTATCAAGTGGAACACGAACTCGCGGTCGACTTTCATCTTTGATTAATGTGTCACCAGGTTGGGAAGTTGCAGTTGCCGCTGCACTAGGACCACTTGCAGATTCAGTTGTTGTTTCAGATATTTCATCTGCAGTTTCAGCACTAACTATGTTGAAGCGCGAAGCTGCCGGGCAATCAGAACTTTTAGTAGTAGATGGAGATAATGGCTTCACTGCTTCAAATCGTTCAGTTCCAAATGGTTTTACCTCGCTCGCAAGCCTGGTTTCATCTAGTGAGGTTGGAAGTGCCATTGCATCGCTGCTCTCCGGATTTGTTGCTGTTGAAGATTTGGCAGAAGCCGAAAGCGCACTGCGCGCCGATCCTTCCGTTATAGCGATTACCAGAGACGGCGATGTTTTAAGTCGGATTCGTGTTCGCGGTGGTTCCAGTGCGAAAAGTTCTGCAATTGAAATTTCAGCGCTAATTGAGAAGAGCGAAATTCAACTGCAAGAAGCAACAAATAATTGCGAACGAATTAAATTTGAGGTTGTTCGAGCAACCGAAACCCTCGCTTCGCGTAAGAATATTTATGAATTGGCACTTGCTAAATTGAATGAATCTGATGCACGAATGTCAGGTCTTGCCGAACAAATGGCAGTAGCTGGGCAGAATGTTAAGAACGCGCAAGGAGAGGTCGAAAGAATTTTGGCCTCCCTCGTCGAAGCCAGCACCCAGCGTGAATCTGATGAAGCAGATTTGAGTGCGGCTATTTCGCAATTCGAATCCCATCAAACTCCTGTGAATCCAGATTTAACTCACCTTGAAGATCTTCGTTCAAAAGTTTCTGCTGCTAGATCTGCAGAAGTAGAAGCGCGATTAAATCTACGAACCTTAGAAGAGAGAGTTACAGCTTTAGTTGCTAGAGCAAATGCACTTGAAGCAGCAGCGCAGAATGAACGCGAATCTGCAACAAGAGCCGTAAGTCGCAGAGAACAACGCGGCCTCGCAGCACTTACCGCTCAAGGCGTTGCAGATGCTTCATACGAAGCGCTAATTCAAATTGAATCTTCTATAGCAAAGGCAGCAACAGAGCGTGAGCGGTTAGAAATTTCACGATCAGAACGGGAAAGCGAAATCCTTGCATTACGTGTGCGCAGTCGTGAATTAACAACAGAATTAGATTCACTAACATCAAGTGTTCATCGAGATGAAATAGCGCGTGCAGAACAGCGGTTACGTATTGAAGCGCTAGAACAGAAGGCGATAGAAGAGCTTGGCGTTGATGTAAACACTCTCGTAAGTGAATATGGACCTGAGAATGATGTCCCAACATTTGTTGAAGATGAAGAGGGAAATTTCGTTCCTGGAGATTTAATTCCTTATCGCAGAGATCAACAAGAGAAGCGACTTGCCCAAGCCGAACGTTCATTGACCTTACTAGGAAAGATCAACCCACTAGCGCTTGAAGAATATTCATCACTTGAAGAGCGTCTGCGCTATCTAGCGGAGCAATTAGAGGACTTAAAGAAGACCAAGCGCGACTTGCTAGAAATTATTAAGGAAGTTGATGACAAGGTTCAACAGATATTTAAAGAAGCATATGACGATACCGCTCGCGAATTCGAAATAATTTTTGCTCGCCTATTTCCAGGTGGCGATGGCCGTTTGATCTTGACGAATCCAGAAGACATGACAATTGCAGGAATAGATGTTGAAGCAAGACCTCCTGGAAAGCGCGTTAAGCGACTCTCACTTCTTTCTGGTGGTGAGCGTTCACTCGTAGCAGTTGCGCTACTAATTGCAATCTTTAAGGCACGACCAAGTCCGTTCTACGTGATGGATGAAGTTGAAGCAGCCCTGGATGATACGAACCTTGGGCGTTTACTTGGTGTCTTCGAAGAGCTTCGCGAAAAATCTCAGTTAATTATTATTACTCACCAGAAGCGCACGATGGAAATTGCAGATTCACTGTATGGCGTAACAATGCGTGGCGATGGTGTTTCAGAAGTGATTTCGCAACGTATCCGGGAATCTGAAAGCGCAAACTAGTTTCACTAGTGAAAAGTAATGGCACTTTTTAGCAAACTCTTCCAAAAGATTCGCGGTGGTTCAACTTCTAGCAGCGACTGGGCTGAGATAGAAGAATCACTAATCTCTTCAGATTTAGGTGCCAAGAACGCAGCAGAAATAATTGAGATTGCCAGAAAATCTAAAGGTGATGAATTAGATGCTGCAATTACTAGCGCCCTTAACAGTTGGCTATGTAGTAGCAACCGAGGTTTGGCAGTAACAAAGGATCGTCCAACAACAATAATGATTGTTGGCGTGAACGGCACGGGGAAAACAACTTCGACTGCAAAGTTAGTCTCGTATCTAAAGGCACAGAATAATTCAGTCTTACTCGCAGCGGCAGATACTTTCCGAGCCGCGGCAGTTGAGCAATTAGCGACCTGGGGAAGTCGGCTTGGTGTTGAAGTAATTACTGGACCGAACAATGGCGATCCTGCATCAGTTTCATTTGACGCAGCAACAAAAGCAAAATCTGAAAATATTGATTATTTAATTATTGATACCGCAGGAAGATTGCATACTAAATCTGGCTTGATGGACGAGCTAGGAAAAGTTAGGCGAGTAGTTGAAAAAGTTTTACCAGTAGATGAAGTTCTATTAGTTGTGGATGCAACCACTGGACAAAATGGAATCATTCAAGCAAAGACTTTTATGGAGAGCGTCGAAATAACTGGGCTAATTTTGACGAAGATGGATGGTTCAGCAAAAGGCGGCATTGCCCTTGCGATTGAACGAGAGTGTGGCATCCCAATTAAATTCATCGGAACCGGGGAAGCAGCTACAGATCTAGAGGCGTTCGATCCAGAGCGCTACTTGAACGGGCTTTTCAACTAGATTTAATCGAATCTCCCCGGATGTAACCAATTCGTAACACAACTCGCAAAGGTTTCATCATTTCGTAATCTGCCAGGCCGTTTTATGTAACCGACTTATATGAATCTATGCCCATCTCAACGACGAGTCCTATTTCGTGTTTTTGTGAAAGCGGTTAAAAATGGATGTAGTGCTTAACTCTGGCGATACGGCGTGGATGTTGGCGAGTACGGCTCTTGTAATGTTCATGACTCCGGGTCTTGCATTCTTCTACGGCGGAATGGTTAGAAGTAAAAGTGTTTTAAATATGATGATGATGTCAATGGTGACAATTGGAATCGTAAGTATTCTCTGGGTCTTCTATGGGTATGAATTAGCTTTTGGTCACACATCAGATTCACCTTGGTATGGCGGGTTTTCATTATCCGGATTCGGAACTAAAGTAAATGAATTCACCAATAACGGTGGCATTTATCCGATTCCATTGTTGGTTTTTGCAGCATTCCAATTGATGTTTGCAATTATTACTCCAGCTCTAATCTCTGGTGCGATTGCTGATCGTGTAAAATTTTCTGCTTGGGCAGTATTTGTTGCAATCTGGTCGACAGTTGTTTATTTCCCAGTGGCACACTGGGTATTTGCATTCGGACATAAAGTGGGCGATGAAGTTACTGGTGTTGGTTTTCTTGCAGGAAAAGGACTTGAAGATTTTGCGGGCGGAACCGCTGTGCATGTCAATGCAGGTGCCGCAGGTTTAGCCCTAGCGATTGTTCTAGGTAAGCGCATAGGTTGGCGCAAAGAAGCAATGCGCCCTCATTCACTTCCATTAGTCATGCTTGGTGCAGGTTTACTTTGGTTTGGTTGGTTCGGATTCAATGCTGGTTCTGCGCTTGCTGCAAATGGCATCGCTGGCTTAGCGTTTATGAATACTCAAGTTGCAACTGCGGGGGCGCTAATCGGTTGGATTCTCGTAGAGAAAATTCGCCATGGACACCCAACATCATTGGGGGCAGCATCTGGCGCAGTGTCGGGATTAGTCGCAATCACTCCTGCGTGTGCTTTCGTTGCACCTTGGGCTGCTGTCGTAATTGGTTTCATCGCAGGTGTCCTCTGTTCACTTGCAGTAGATCTCAAATTCAAGTTCGGCCTTGATGATTCGCTAGATGTTGTAGGCGTTCACTTAGTTGGTGGAATTTGGGGTTCTCTAGCTGTTGGTTTCTTTGGAACCAGCGCAGTAAACAGCGTTGGCGTGGATGGCCTGTTTTATGGTGGCGGAAGCGGTCTTCTAGTTAAACAAGCGATGGGTGTTGCATTAGTCGCGGCATACTCATTTATTGTTACTTTGATCATCGGCTACGCAATTGAAAAAACTATTGGCTTCCGAGTCACAAAAGATTCTGAAGTTGAAGGTATCGATCTAAACGAGCATGCTGAATCTGCTTATGAAATGTCTAGTTCTTCACGAGGAGGATCATTAATATGAAACTAATTACTGCAATCATCAAGCCATCTAAATTAGAAGACGTTAAACTTGCTCTTAATGCCTTCGGTATAACTGGAATGACAGTTTCTGAGGCAAGTGGATTTGGTCGCCAGGGTGGACACACCGAGGTTTATCGGGGCGCTGAATACACGGTTGATTTGATTCCAAAGATCCGAATCGAAGTATTAATCGATAGCGCCGTTGCCGAGAAAGTAATCGATGTAATAGTCAAGGCTGCATCAACTGGCAAGATTGGGGATGGAAAAGTTTGGTCGACGCCAGTAGACAATATTGTTCGTGTTCGAACCGGGGAACGTGGTACTTCGGCTATTTAACAATTAAAACTGCACAATTAACTAGTAATCTCCAGCCATGTTCGAATCCTTATCCGCAAAATTTCAAGGTGCATTCGCCTCTCTTCGCAGTAAGGGCAGGCTTAAGGCCAGTGATATTGATGAGATCACTTCAGAAATTCGAAGTGCGCTTTTAGATTCAGATGTTGCAATTAGCGTTGTCGATTTCTTTATTGAACAACTGAAGATCAGAACTGATGAAGTTCTAGAAGATTTAAATAAATCTACCAATCCCGCAAATGCGGTGTTTGAAATAATTAATTCACTATTGATTGAAATCCTTGGTGGTAGCGCCCGTCGGATTCGACTGGCTAAAAAACCGCCAACAGTTATTTTGCTAACCGGCCTTCAAGGTGCAGGTAAAACTTCGCTCGCCGGAAAGCTTGCTAAATATTTAAAAGATCAGGGCAACACTCCATTGTTGGTTGCTTCTGATTTACAACGGCCAAATGCCGTAACCCAACTTGAAGTAGTTGGTCAAAGTGTCGGAGTTCCAGTTTTTGCACCAGAACCTGGAAATGGAGTTGGCGATCCAATCAAGGTTGCAAAGAATGGTTTGAAGTTTGCTGAAGATAAATTACATAACATAGTAATCGTTGACACCGCTGGCCGACTTGGCGTTGATGTTGAACTTATGGAACAAGCAAAAAAGATTCGCGATGCCATTTCACCTGATGAAGTTCTATACGTTGTTGATGCAATGGTCGGACAGGATGCAGTTCGCACCGCACAAGCATTTCAAGAAGGTGTTGGCTTTGATGCAATTGTTTTAACTAAATTAGATGGAGATGCTCGAGGTGGCGCTGCACTTTCAATCACGCAGGTAACTGGAAAGCCAATCATGTTCGCGGCGACAGGTGAGAAAGTTACTGATTTCGATCTCTTTTATCCAGAGCGAATGGCCTCTCGAATTCTTGGTCTTGGGGATATTCAAACTTTGGCAGAGCAGGCTAAAGGTGCATTTGATAGCGATACTGCAGAAAAGTTGGAAAACAAATTTGCAAGTGGTGAAGATTTCACTCTAGATGATTTCTTAGCGCAATTAGAGGCCATGAAAAAAATGGGCTCGATGACTAAATTATTAGGAATGCTTCCAGGCGCGAATTCTGGCGCTATGAAGAAACAACTTGAACAATTTGATGAAGGCGAATTAGTTAAGACCCAGTCGATTGTGCAATCAATGACTCCGTTAGAGCGCAATGATCCAAAAGTATTAAATGGTTCTAGGCGTTCTAGAATTGCAAAGGGCTCGGGACGAGAAGTTTCAGATGTGAATTCACTTGTCGATAGATTTAGCCAAGCGCAAAAAGTTATGAAGCAAATGCGTACTGGTAAAGGCGGAATGCAGATGCCACCAGGTATGCAATTACCGCCTGGCATGCCGAAACAGCCAGCCCCCAAAGTTGTGAATAAGAAGAAATCTCGCTCAGGAAATCCAGCAAAGCGGGCATTAGAGAGCTGAGCGGGCTGAGAGGGCTGAATTTGGGTAATGAGCGTGGTGCTGGCAAGATTGGCACCCTGCAAGGGGCCCTCTACCCCCAAGCGATCTTCTCCAATAGGTGGAAGATATTTTGAAATCAGGTTTTATTTTTCCGGCGACGCTCCCACTGTCGCAAGAAAATTAGCACCGCTTAAAACAAGGAGAAAGCCTTCGTGGCCGTAAAAATTAGATTAATGCGTATGGGAAAAATCCGTACACCTCATTTTCGTATCGTAGTTTCAGATTCACGTGCAGCTCGTAACTCACGTGCAATCGAAGAGATCGGCCGTTACTCACCAGGATCAGAGCCTTCACTTATTGAAGTTACATCTGACCGTGCGCAATATTGGTTATCTGTTGGTGCACAACCAACTGAAGCCGTTGCTGCACTTCTAAAAATTACTGGCGATTGGCAAAAATTCAAGGGTCTTCCTGGAAGTGAAGGAACACTTAAGAAGATTGCTGAAAAGCCACACAAGCGCGTTGCTTACGAAGCAGCTGTTAAAGATGCGATGAATGAGCCAGCAGATGGCGCAACAACAATGAAGAAGAAGGCTGCAGAGAAGTTAGCTGCTAAGGCAGCGCCTGTCCAAGCCGAAGTTGAAACAGTCGAGGCAGAGGTTCCAGCTTCAGTAGAAACAGAAGTTGCCGAAGTTCTTGATGTCCAAGCCGTAGTTGAAACAGTCGAGGCAGAGGTTCCAGCTTCAGTTGAAACAGAAGCGGCAGCTGAATAACAATGATTGATGAAGCACTAGAACATTTAGTTAAGGGGATTGTTGATAATCCTGATGATGTTGTTATTACAACAAAAGATCATCGTCGTGGGACAACACTAGAAGTTCGAGTAAATCCAGATGACATTGGCAAAGTGATTGGCCGTAATGGTCGCACTGCGCGTGCACTTAGAACTGTAGTCAGCGCAATTGCTGGTCGTTCAGTTCGTGTTGATCTCATAGAGGCTGACGAGGCTCGTTAATAGTGCAACTTGTCGTTGCCAGAATTGGTCGCGCACATGGAGTACTTGGTGAGGCGACAATAGAAGTTCGCACTGACCAACCTGAAGATCGTTTTTATATTGGCTCTGTCCTAGCGACGGAGCCAACTACTTTTGGTCCACTAACAATTACCTCTGTTCGTGATCACAATGGAACGTTGCTCCTTGGATTTAAGGGAGTCAGCGACAGAAATCAAATCGAAGAACTTCGCGATGTTCTCTTATTAGCCGAAGTTGATATTGAGGCTGATTCAACTGAAGATGATTTTCATGTTCAACAATTATTGCAATGCCAAGTGAGCACGCAAGATGGTCTTGAAATAGGACTGGTAACCGATGTTATTAATCTTCCGGGCCAGGATGTTTTAGCTGTTGATTACAACGGCCGAGAAGTTCTAATCCCGTTCGTGAAAGCGATTGTTCCTATTGTTGATGTTAAGAATCGAAAGATTACTGTTGTGCCACCTGTAGGGTTATTAGATGAGTAAGGTAAATCGCTTCGATGTAATCACAATTTTTCCGGAATATTTGGCACCACTTAAGTTATCTCTGATTGGCAAAGCCGAAAGTGCGGGCATAATTGAAATTGGAATTCATGATCTTCGCGCTCAAACTTCCGATGTTCATGGATCAGTTGATGACACACCATATGGTGGGGGCGCTGGAATGGTCATGTCTCCCGAACCTTGGGGCAAAGCGATAGATGAAGTTGCTGAACTCGTGCCGAATGAAATACATGAATTAATAGTTTTAACACCCGCTGGTGAAAAAATGACACAAGCGCTTGCTCAAGAACTGACGCAATCCAAGCATTTAATTTTTGCATGTGGTCGCTACGAAGGAATAGATGTTCGAGTTAGTGATTATTACGCAACGGCAAAAAACTTTAAAGTCCGTGAAGTTTCTATTGGCGATTATGTTTTAGGAGGTGGTGAAGTTGCTACCTTAGTAATAATGGAAGCAATAATTCGCCTGCTTCCAGGTGTAATCGGTAATCCGGCATCTCTAGATGAAGAATCACACACATTAATTAGTAATGAAGATACTTTGGTTGAATATCCAAACTACACAAAGCCAAAAGAGTGGCGCGGACTACAGGTTCCAGAAATCTTGTTATCTGGGAATCATGGGGAAATTGCCAAGTGGCGGTTAGAGCAGGCACTTATTCGCACTAATTTGCGCAAAGAATCACCTTAATTAATTGATTTTAACTCGCGAGTAGCGCGAATCTTGCGCTAAGTTCCGCCAATGGCATCAATCGACCCAAAGATTCAGTCGCGGTTAATTCGCGATCTCGAACCTGCTGTTGCCGTCGAACTTGAACGACATGTTGCGACAACTAAAGATTGGTATCCACACGAATATGTCCCATGGAGCGAAGGTCGCACCTTTGCTGGTCCACTAAATGGCGATGCCTGGGAAGCCAAAGATTCTAAATTAACTGCAATCGCCCAAGATTCTTTGATTTTAAATTTACTTACGGAAGATAACTTGCCTAGCTATCACACTGAAATCGCAACTGCGATGAGTCGAGACGGCGCGTGGAACACTTGGATTAATCGTTGGACTGCTGAAGAAGCTCGTCACGGAATTGTCATTAGAGATTATTTAATGGCGACTCGTGGTGTTGATCCAAATGAATTAGAGGATCTTCGTATGGCACATATGACAGCTGGATATCAGACTCCTTACGAGAACGATATGTTGCACACTGTTTCATATGTAACTTTCCAAGAGCTTGCGACTCGTATCTCGCATCGCAACACCGGACGTATTTCAAATGATCAAACTTGCGAAGGCATGTTAGCCAGAGTGGCGCTAGATGAGAATCTACATATGCTTTTTTATCGCAATTTACTTGGGGCAGCGCTAGAGCTCGAACCAAATGCTGCGATGACGGCAATCAAAGATGTTGTTGTTAACTTTCAAATGCCAGGTGCGGGAATGCCAGGCTGGGGCCGCAAATCTGTTCAGATTGCACTGGCTGGTATCTATGATCCTAAATCGCACCTTGAAGATGTCGTTGCACCAGTATTACGTGCTTGGAATATTTTTAATCGTGAAGATTTCACTGGTGAAGGTGCTGCTGCGAGAGATGAATTAGCTGCATATATTGCATCGGCTGAAGTTGATGTATCAAAGTTTGTGGAAAAGCGTGATGCCCACTTTGATCGACTAGAGGCTCGTGGTCAAAACCCAATCAGATTAAAGGATTAATCGCTCACATAAGACGGAGAGTCAATTAACTCGGGAATATTTTCGACACGCCGAGAGTTGATTAGGTAGGTGAGCTACTTATAGGACACTATCCGCCCTATCGCAAGGAAATAAAATGGTAGTTAAATAAATTGCCAAGTTGAGAATTAGAGGGAGGTGCCATGGCAACGGATTACGACACACCGCGAAAACAAGATGAAGAACTTCATGAAGAATCACTTGAAGAACTCAAAGCACGCAGAGCTGACGCTCAATCTGGACAAGTTGATATTGATGAAGAAGAAGCGGCTGAAAATCTAGAACTTCCAGGCGCTGATCTTTCTGGCGAAGAATTGACTGTTCGAGTTGTTCCAAAACAAGAAGATGAATTTACTTGCTCAAGATGTTTCTTGGTTCACCATGCTTCACAACTTGCAAAGGGCGAGGGAGCGAAAGCAGTCTGTCAAGACTGTGCTTAATTAATGATCTGCAACGTTTAATAATTTAGCTAATTCATTCGCTCTATTGGTGCTAATTAACCAGTAGGGCGTTTTATCTTTTGGGTCACGTAGATCTATCTTTATAGCGGTATTAACCCAGAATCTAATCTGCAGATAACAAGCAGGATCTGCGTCAACTCCTCGGATTCGCTTAAATTCCTTGAAGTCTAAAGCTTTAAAATTATGAATAAATGCCCGTTCAATTGCTGCCGGCCCAACCAAGAGCCAACCTTTAGTTAACGTAATTTCTAAAGCAGTTCGTTGCGCGGTAAAAATCAAAAGTCCAAGTTGGATCAAGGAAACGATAATCGCTGCATCGCTTCCGATAGCTGCCCAAACTGCAAGGGAGAGTGAGGCCGCCATAAAAATTGCAAAAGACCAGAGCCATAAACTCCAGGATAATTTCTCCTGAAATATCGGACTGCCGTAATCCAAATCTTTGTGCCTATTATTTTTTCCCACAGGCGCACGCTACGCCATAATTGTTGTAAATATTTGCTTATATATTTGCTGAAACAAAAACACAGGTTAGGCTTCACTCATGAGTCGCGTTCCAAGCACAATACCGCCAGAGGGCGCAGAGATTCCGCCACGTCACCCCAAAGCGCCAGAACCTGGAACAAAAATTCCTTCACACTTCGGACATTGTTTTGGTTGCGGAGAATTGCATCCAACCGGATTGCATCTTGTTGCTCATGCCGGTGATGGTCAGAATTTAACCGCCGTCTTTACCGTAACTGAGAATCATCAAGGCGCACCAGGACTTGCACATGGGGGATTGTTATCACTTGCTTTCGACGAGGCACTCGGAAAATTAATGTGGTTAATTCGCTCTCCGGCAGTAACCGCAAGACTCGAAACTGATTTTCTTCTTCCAGTTCCAATGGGCACTACGTTGCATATAACTGCAGAAATTACTGGTCAAGTAAATCGAAAAGTTTAT
>CAXNFK010000025.1:0-13190 GCA_964201775.1 Candidatus Nanopelagicaceae bacterium | reverse complement strand
ACCTAAAATCAGTTGCAGATTTATCGCGCCATGTTGGAATTGAAACCAAATTAGAATTTGAATTCTCTGGAGTAACATCCGATTCGCGAACCGTTGAAGCAGGCGATTTATTCGTTGCTCTTCCAGGTTCTAAAGGACATGGAGCCAGTTACGTTGATGAAGTAGCCGCTTCTGGTGCAGTTGGAATAATTACGGATAAAGCTGGCGCAGAGATAATTGGCACAAAACTTCCAGTAATTATCTTGACTGACCCTCGTAGGATGCTTGGAGATATTTGTTCTTGGTTTTATGGATCGCCATCGAATTCGTTAAATGTTGTCGGCATAACTGGTACAAATGGCAAAACAACAACAACTATTATTTTGAACCAGATTTTGAAAATTGCTGGTAAGTCGACTGGCTTGATAGGAACAAATGGCATTGAGATAGGTCCCGAAAAACTATTAGCAAGTTACACAACCCCTGAAGCTAGCGAGTTGCAAAGTCTTCTAGCGACCATGAACGAGCGACATGTTTCGCACGTTTCGATGGAAGTTAGCAGCCATGCACTTGAAGCAAAAAGAGTCATCGGGACGAAGTTCGCAGTTGTTGGCTTCACGAATTTAACGCAAGATCACTTAGATTTTCATGGTGATATGGCTTCGTATTTCGCCGCAAAATCAAAGTTATTTGCAAACGAATATAGCGATCTAGGCTTTGTGAATATTGATGATGCATACGGTCGAGAATTGTTTAATAATTCCCAAATTCCGGTTATCTCATTAGCTCGCGAAAATACCAGCGCACAATGGCACTTTGAACGTATTGAATCGACGCCACGTGGATATGCAGTGGCGATTCGGGGGACTGGCGGCATTCTGATTGAAGGCAATTTCAACTTAATTGGCGAACATAACCTTGATAATCTTCTGATGGCAGTTGCTATTGCATCGCAATTTGAAGTAGATCCACTTGTGATTGGTAACAGTTTGTCGCTATTGCAAGCGGCAGCAGGACGGTTAGAGAGTGTTGATATCGGTCAGAAATTTATGGCGCTAGTCGATTATGCCCACACCCCAGATGCTGTAACTAGAACTTTGGCAACACTTCGAAAAAGTGTAAGTGGACGTCTCATTGCAGTTTTAGGTTGCGGTGGCGACAGAGATAAAACAAAGCGACCAATCATGGGACAAGAACTCTTAGTGGGATCCGATGTTTCGATATTTACTAGCGATAACCCTAGAAGTGAGAATCCTGAATCAATTTTGAAAGATATGGTTGCTGGATTAACTCTAGGTGAGAATAGTTCAGTGGTGGTTGATCGGCGTGAAGCGATTGCACTTGCAGTTGCAAATGCGTTGCCAGGAGATTGTGTTGTTATTCTGGGCAAAGGGCATGAAACCGGGCAGGAAATTTCGGGCGTTAAACATGCCTTTGATGATCGAATAGAGCTGGCTCGAGCAATCGAGGAGCTCGCATGATTAATTTAACGCTAAATCAAATCGCTCAAATTGTTGATGGCGTTGTCATTAATGCTGATGGCACTAAATCTACAAACGCATTTCCGGTAATTAATTCGAACTTTGCAACCGATAAGACTTTCTTCGCCGCTTTTTCAGGCAATAGCGCTGATGGACATGACTTTGTTAATGCTGCAATTTCTAATGGGGCGCAGTTTGCACTAGTTAGTAAAGATTGTTCTGCCCCTGCAATAAAAGTTTCTGATGTTCAGGAGGCACTGCGCAAGTTAGCCCAACATGTACGCAGCCAATTAACTACTTTGAAAGTCATTGGAATAACTGGTTCGCAGGGCAAGACAACTACGAAAGATCTATTGCGCCACATCTTGAGTGTTTCTGGCGAAACGATTGCACCAGAAGAGTCATTGAATAATGAATTAGGAGTTCCCTTAATAATCTTGCGCTGCACAGAAACCACCAAATTCTGCATCGTTGAAATGGGTGCCCGTCATCTTGGTGATATTTCACATTTAGCCAAAATTGCTCAGCCACACATAGGTGTTGTGTTAACTGTTGGCAAGGCCCACGTTGGAGAGTTCGGTAGCCGGGAAATAATTGCGAAGGCCAAATCTGAATTAATTTCGGCACTTACCGAAGGTGGGATCGCAATCCTCGGAACTTATGACGAGTTCACACCAAACATGTCAGTTCCAACAGGTTTAAAAAGAATTCTCTTCGGCGAGAATCAAAAATGTGAAGTAAGGGCTGCCGATATTGAAGTGCGAGAAGGCCGGGCACATTTCGATCTCGTAACTTCCGATGGAAGAGCAGCAGTCAGCTTGCAACTTCTAGGTATGCATCAAATTGCAAATGCACTTGCAGCTGCAGCCGTGGCTACGGCACTTAACATTCCAATTGAAACTATCTCGGCCGCCCTTTCAACTGCAGAAAATGCGAGTAAATGGCGCATGGAAATATCCCAAATCGGTGAAGTAACTTTGATTAATGATTCTTATAACGCGAATCCAGAGAGTGTTGCAGCAGCTCTCCGAACCCTGGCACTGATTTCGCAGGAGACCGGGGGCGTAAGTTGGGCAATATTGGGCAAGATGCAAGAACTCGGCGAGTCATCCACCATCGAGCATGCCGCAATTGGCAGACTCGCGTCTGAGATTGGTATCGATAATTTGGTGGCGGTTGGGATCAAAGATTTTCTTGCTGATTTGGATCAAAAAAATGACGGGGGCGCAAGCGAAGTGCATTATTTTGAATCAAAATCTGAAGCAATGGCCATCGTAGAACATTTTGCTCCTGGAGATGTTGTCTTAGTGAAAGCATCACGTTCTGAAGAATTTAATCTGCTCGCCGATTCAATTGCAGAGAAATTGGGGGAGGTGACGGAATGAAGGGCATAGTTTTTGCTGGAGCGCTTTCGCTTTTACTGAGTTTCATCTTCACGCCCTCGCTAATTCGAATTCTTGCAAAACGCGGAGTCGGACAGATGATCAGAGATGATGGCCCAAAGAGCCACCATGTAAAACGCGGCACTCCAACAATGGGTGGAATTGTTCTAATTAGCTCATCAATCATCGCCTATTTTGCAAGCCATTTGCTTACTGGCGTTGGAATTACGGCATCAGCAATTTTAGTAATCGCGCTGATTGTTGGCCTGGGCTTAGTTGGTTTTCTAGATGATTGGCTAAAAATTTCTAGAAAACAATCAACGGGATTAACTGCGAAACAGAAACTTCTCGGGCAAGCAATTGTTGCGGCGGGTTTTGCTTATTCTGGATTACATTTTAAAGACGAAACTGGTCTGGCACCGATATCAACTTATTTTTCTGGTGTTCGCGATACTTCACTAAAGCTTGGTGTGGTCTTTGTAATTATCTGGGTTATTTTCCTGGTCTTAGGAAGTTCCAACGGCGTGAATCTAACTGATGGATTAGATGGCTTAGCTTCAGGCGCCGCAATCATGACCTTCTTAGCTTTCATTATGATTGGTGTCTGGGAGTTCGGACAAAGTTGTGCAATTTCAGATATCCCTCAGTGTTACAACGTCAGAGATCCCCTCGATATGGCAGTTTTATCTGCAGCACTAGCAGGAGCATGCGCGGGATTCCTTTGGTGGAATGCGGCACCAGCAAAAATATTTATGGGTGATGTGGGTTCACTTGCACTTGGCGGCGCAATCGCTGGAATAGCAGTCGTATTGCGGGTAGAAGCGCTACTTGCTGCACTTGGTGGACTCTTCGTTTTGATTACGCTCTCAGTGATAATTCAAACTGGTTATTTCAAACTATCTGGCGGTAAGCGAGTATTCAAGATGGCGCCACTTCAACATCACTTTGAATTGTTGGGTTGGGGCGAAGTTACGATCGTAATTAGATTCTGGATTTTGGCAGGTATGAGCGTTGCAGCCGGGTTAGGTCTCTTCTATGGACAATGGGTAGTTTCCCAGTAATGTCTTACATCGCGGAGTTAAAAGCTAAAAGAATTTTAATTGTCGGTGCTGGTGCCACGGGTAGAGCGGTCTCTAATTATCTAAAGAGCATAAATTCTAGTTTTGAAATATTTGACGAAGCTGAAACTCAGCAATCAGGTTTGAAAGTCATAAGTGTTCTAGAGGATTCTTCGGCCTACCAGTTGGCGATAGTGTCTCCGGGCTGGAAGCCAGAACATCAATTAATCCAAGGCTTGCAGGCTAGCGGTGTTGAAATCATTAGCGAATTGGATTTTGCGTGGAAAATTAGATCAGAGATTAATCCTGATCAAAAGTGGGTGGCGCTGACCGGAACAAATGGAAAAACCACAACCATTCAAATGCTCGAGTCAATTCTTATCGCAGCAGGGGTCTCGGCTATTGCGTGCGGAAATGTAGGGACAACAGCGATAGAAGCAGTGACAAGTGAGAAGAAATTCAAAGTGTTGGCTCTTGAACTTTCTTCCTTCCAAATAAGTTGGAGTTCGCTTCCTAAATATGAAGCTGTGGCAATTTTGAATATCGCGCAAGATCATATTGATTGGCATGGCAGTTTTGATGAATATGCAAATGCAAAAATAAAACTTCTCTCTCACACTCAAACTGCGGTATTGAATCTCAACGATCCAGAGATAATTCTTAGAGGTGCCAGTTGGAATGGCCGTAAAATATTCTTTGGGTTTGATACTCCGCAGGCAGGTGAAGTTGGAATCGTTGAGGAGTTAATTATTGATCGGGCATTTGTTACATCCGCAGATGCGGCTGAAGTGATTGCAGAAATATCAGATATTAAGCCAGCCGTCCCACACAACGTAGCTAATGCAATGGCTGCTGCGGGAATTGCTCTTGCAATTGGTGTTGCCCACCCACTCATCAAGAGTGGACTCTCTAGTTTTAAACTTGATAAACATCGGCTTCAAAATGTTTTAACAAAAGATGGAATTGATTGGGTAAATGATTCGAAGGCAACTAACCCGCATGCCGCAACAGCCTCACTGCTCTCTCATCTTTCTAACATTTGGATAGCAGGTGGCTTAGCCAAAGGCGCAAAGATGGACGAGTTAATTCTTCGCACTGCTTCAAGAATGAAGGCAGCAATCATTATTGGTAAGGATGGCGACCTAATCGCCACGGCTCTTAAAAAACATGCACCCAATGTTGCGCTTTATGAAATTTCGAATTCCACAGGACCGAGTGATCTAATGGATAAAGTTGTTACCTGCGCCCTAGATATTGCAACACTGGGGGATACCGTCCTTCTTGCGCCGGCATGTGCATCGATGGATCAGTTCTCTTCCTACGCCCAACGCGGAGACTTATTTGCAGAGTCAGTTAAAAAGTTGGTCGCCAATTGAAAAAGCAGATGAAAACTCACGGCAAGGTTTATGCAAATTTTCTATCGAAGCCAACGGCTTCTTATCTGCTAATTCTTGGGAGCACCGGAGCCTTGGCGGGCTTGGGTCTACTGATGGTCTTATCTGCCTCATCTGTAACTTCACTCTCAGAGAGTGGAAATACTTTCGCAATTTTTTTGAAGCAACTTCTTTTCCTGGTTTTTGGAATATCCATCTCCTATGTAACTATGAAAATGAAGCTTTCACATTGGGAGAGCCTGGCCCGCATTGCACTACCTATCGGAGTCGTAGCTTTATTTTTGCCAATTATTTTCGGGCAGAATATAAACGGAAATCGAAATTGGATCCCAATTGGCCCTTTTACTCTACAGCCAAGTGAATTTGCCAAACTTGCACTAATTCTCTACTGCGCACTGCAATTGCGGAAACATTTAGAGCGTAAGGCAAAAGGTCTGCAATCTAATGCAGTAGGAATGGTTTCGATTGGCACTGTAGGTTTCTTGATTTTAATTTTACTTGGACGCGATTTGGGAACCGCAATAATTGTGGCCGGAATCGTTTTTGGAATGTTATTTATCTCTGGAATAGATTTGAAAGTGCTGCTTTCAATCTCAGCAATCTTCAGCGTTGGCGGACTTGCCTTAGCCGTAACTAATCCCGCTCGGCTTCGTAGATTTACCGCCGTCTTGGATCCATTTGCTCCTGAAGTTTATAAGTTAGCCGGTTGGCAACCAGCACATAGCCTTATGAGCTTGGCAAGTGGCGGACTCTTTGGAGTCGGAATTGGCGCGAGTAAACAGAAGTGGGCAAATCTCGCAGAGGCTCATACCGACTTTATTTTCTCGGTAATTGGTGAAGAGCTTGGACTTCTTGGAACTTTAACTGTTGTCATTCTTTTTGCGCTATTAATTTATGCGATTTTTCGGGTCGCCATAGCCACTAAGGATCTATTCCAAAAATATGTTGTGACAGGAATTGGTTGCTGGATAATTCTGCAAGTTTTAGTCAATCTAATGACCGTAGTTGGAATCATTCCGGTTATTGGAGTTACGCTTCCCTTTATTTCTTACGGTGGCTCGTCATTGGTAGCCAATTGCATAGCAATATCTTTTGTTCTAAATGTTGCGAGCCGTGAACCAGATTTCAAGGCAGCCCGCGCAGCACGTAAGGCGGCAAAATAATGTATCGCGTCTTATTAGTTGGTGGGGGAACTGCGGGCCATGTTGAACCCGCACTTGCAGTTGCTAACTGGCTACTTGCAAATAACGAAGATGTCACTTGTGAGTTTGTTGGAACTAAAAGTGGGATAGAGATGGATCTAGTTCCTGCTGCTGGGCTGAAACTGCATTTAATTCTTAAGGCGCCACTTCCGCGCAGCTTTAGTTTAAGTTCACTCCTTTGGCCATTCACTTTTATTGCGGCCGTTCTTAAAGCTAGACGAATTGTTTCCAGCGCGGATTTAGTAATTGGTTTTGGGGGATATGTAAGTGCGCCTTGCTACCTAGCCGCGCGTTTTAGTGGCGTTCCACTACTTATTCACGAAGCAAATGCAATTCCGGGCTGGGCCAATAAATTGGGTGCAAAGTTTGCAGATGAAGTTTTGACTGCCTTTTCTAGTACTTCAAAATTGAATCCAAATTGGAGTTCAGCAAAGTTGGTAGGAATGCCAATTCGTGAAGAAATTTTTACAATCTCGGGTTTAAGTAAATCTGATCGTTCTGCCAAGTGGGATGCGGCTTACCGCGAACTTGGCCTTGATCGCAGCAAGCGAACCATATTATTTTTTGGCGGATCTCAAGGTGCCAAGTCCATGAATGATGCTTTGGCAGGAGCCCTTCCCGAACTTTTGAATCGTGATTTCAATGTTATTCATAGCGTTGGCAAGTCAAATCAATTACCGAATTCAATGCCAGGTTATGCACCACTTGCCTACATATCCAATATGTCAGATATGTATATTGCTAGCGATTTTGTAATAGCAAGAGGTGGCGCTGTAACTTGCGCAGAATTGGATGCCGCAAATTCATATGCCTTAATCGTTCCGCTACCCATTGGAAATGGGGAACAGGTAGCTAATGCTGCAGATTTGATTGAGAAAGGTGCGGCAAGAATCTGTTTGAACTCAGAGTTCACAGCCGACTGGTTAATCTCAAATATTGATTCACTTGCTCTGGCAGCCGACCAGTGGAACCTTAAACGTAGCCAGACAAACAATATTCCTGCTGCTGAAGTAATTGGGAAGATGATCCTAAAACAATTGTCTAGAATTAAAAGATGAAGCTCTCTGAATTAGCCGGTAAGCAGATCCACTTCATCGGTCTTGGTGGAGCAGGAATGAGCGGTATCGCAAGAATTATGCTGGCTAGAGGAATAAGTGTTTCTGGTTCAGATGCGAAAGACTCAACAGTTCTATCAGGTCTAAAAACTTTGGGTGCGCAAGTCTTTATTGGACATCAAGCTAGCAATTTAGGAGCAGCTGATGTGTTAGTTGTTTCTAGCGCAATAGATCAATCCAATCCCGAGGTTGCTGCGGCAAGAACTAAAGGTTTAACAATTCTTTCGCGTGCGCAAGCGCTAGCTCTACTCATGTCCGAATCGAAATCTGTGGCCGTCGCTGGAACTCACGGCAAAACAACTACGACTTCAATGTTAACTGTCGCTTTACAACAAGCAGGCTTGGATCCATCGTTTGCCATCGGCGGAATGATTAACCGAGGTGGAACGAATGCGTATTTAGGTTCTGGTGAAATTTTCGTTGCAGAAGCCGATGAATCAGATGGCTCCTTTTTGGCATATAAACCATTTGGCGCAATCATCACCAATATTGAATTAGATCATGTGGATCACTTCCCAGATATCGAAGCGGTTAATCTGGTATTTCTTGAATTCGTTTCGTCAATCCAGCCCGGTGGATTTCTTGTGGCGGGTATTGATAGCCCCGGCGTAGTTAATTTGCTTGCGAGAATCACTCGTACTGATATCGAAATAATCACTTATGGCGAAAGCGCCGATTATGCGATTTCACATGTCTCGTTACAGCCAACACAAACTCATGCGCGTATTACAAAATTGGGAAAAGTTTTGGGCGAGCTTTCGCTGACCATTCCTGGCAGCCACAATATTGAAAATGCCACAGCGGCCTTGGCCGCCGCACTTAAATTAGGTGCTCCAGCAGCAGACCTTTTGGTCGGATTGGCGCACTTCAGTGGTGCAAAGCGCAGGTTTGAAAATCGAGGAATTGCTAATGGCATAACGGTCATCGATGATTACGGCCATCATCCAACTGAAGTTAAAGTAACTTTGGAAACTGCCAAAAGATTTGCTGGAACCGGGAAAGTTATCGCAATTTTTCAACCCCACAGATACTCCAGAACGGCGATGTTTGTCTCAGAATTCGCTGAGGTTTTGGCAATTGCAGATCAAGTATTTTTATTGGAAGTTTACGCAGCGAGTGAACCAGCTATTCCAGGGGTTTCATCGATTTTGATTGCAAATCAAATGTCTGCAAGCCAAGTGACCTTCGAGCCTTCAATGATAGAAGTGGTTAATGCTGCTGTGGCGGCCGCGCAACCCGGAGATCTAATTATTACTTTGGGCGCTGGTGACGTTAATTTACTCGTCCCTCTTATTTTGCAGACGCTAGAAGATAAAATTGCGAATTAGATTCAACCGTTTACTTAGCTCGTTGCTTGTAATACTAATTCTTGGTGGCTTAATTTACGGTTTAGGTTGGTCGACGCTGATCGCAGTGGATGCGATTGAAATCAAGGGAACAAATCAGCAAAAACTAATCTCCACCCAACTTGTTTCAGGAGATTCGAATTTGGTCATCAACCAACCACTTGCCAGAATCAATCCTAGAAGTGAAGAGAATCTAATTGAGGATCTTGTTTGGATTAAATCCGCAAAGGTCACAAGAAATTGGTGGAGTGGAAAAGTTACAGTTCAAATTGAGCCGAGAATTCCGGTGGCCGTGTTCACCAAAAATGGTCAAGAAACGAGCACCCCTATCTATTTGGCAAGTGATGGCAAAGAGTTTTCAAGTCCACAAAGTTTCACCAAATTGGCCAAAATCTCTCTGGCTGGTAGAAGCTCTGATTCACAAGAGTCTCGACAATTAATCGCTACTTTTGTGGCAAATCTCCCGGCTGATCTACTGGCCACCTTGACTAGTTTGGAGATTACAACGGACGGGACAATCACAATGTCCACAAATCTGCGCAAGCCGGGTCTCAGAATTAATTGGGGGAGTGCTAATACGCCAACCGATATAACCGTTAAAGCCAATGTTTTAAAGGGTCTTTTGCGCCTTCCCGAGAATAAGAAAATAACTCAGGTTGATTTAACGATTGCGAATTCGCCAATCGTGAAGCAATAGTGAATCAATATCGAACTAGCATTTCGATAGATTTTTAATAATTAATTAAAAGTTTTTACTTCGTGTCGGTCGTTGATTGAGAGTGTGAACACGCATAGTTTTACCACTTAGTGAGCATCACATAAATCTCAAGTAGAGATTTAGGGTTTAGAAAGAGGCAGATTGTGGCTACACCACAGAATTATTTAGCAGTCATCAAAGTTGTTGGAGTTGGTGGCGGCGGTGTTAATGCAATCAATCGAATGATTGAAGCCGGTCTAAAAGGTGTTGAGTTCATTGCAATCAATACTGATTCGCAACAATTAATAATGAGTGATGCACATGTGAAATTAGATATTGGAAGAAAGTTAACACGTGGTCTTGGTGCAGGTGCAGCTCCAGAAATTGGAAGACAAGCAGCACTCGATCACACTGAAGAAATTGAAGAGATGCTTCGCGGTGCAGATATGGTTTTCGTAACTGCTGGCGAAGGTGGTGGCACTGGTACTGGTGGCGCTCCTATAGTTGCAAAGATTGCAAAAGATTTAGGTGCACTAACTGTTGGCGTTGTAACAAAGCCATTTACCTTCGAAGGTAAGCGACGCACTGCACAAGCCGATGAAGGTATTGAACTTTTGCGTGATGAAGTTGACACTTTAATTGTTATTCCAAACGATCGTCTCCTTGCAATATCTGATCGTTCAATTAGTCAGTTAGAAGCATTTAGAAGTGCAGACCAAGTTCTTCTCTCTGGTGTGCAAGGAATTACAGATTTGATTACAACTCCAGGACTTATCAACTTGGACTTTGCAGATGTTAAGAGTGTTATGTCAGGTGCTGGATCAGCGCTGATGGGTATTGGTTCTGCTCGTGGCGAAGCTCGCGCAACACGTGCAGCTGAACTCGCAATTTCTAGCCCGTTACTTGAAGCATCAATAGATGGTGCACATGGCGTATTGCTTTCTATCGCCGGTGGTTCAGATATTGGTCTTTTTGAATTGAGTGAAGCCGCTGAATTAGTTGCTCAGTCAGCACACCCAGATGCGAACATAATTTTTGGAACAGTAATCGATGATGCACTAGGTGATGAAGTTCGCGTTACGGTAATTGCAGCAGGGTTTGATGGCGGAGCGCCAAAGCGAGTTTCAGTTCCTAGCATTAATGCTGCAACCCTCTCAGGAAATGCCGACCCGATTGCATCTAATGATCCATTAGCAGTGGCACTTGATGTGCCAACAGTTTCAATATCCACCGGCAACAGTCAACGTAAACGGATTACTTTCGAAGACTTGGTATCCGAGGACGATATTGATATTCCTGATTTTATGAAGTAACTTCTCAAATCATCGGAGAGAAGTAATGGCGCAAATATTGTTTACTGCGCGTCATGGCGGAGTATCTGCAGGAGAATTTGGCTCCCTTAATCTTGGGGACCACGTAGGAGATATCGCGCTAGCCGTCGAGAATAATCGTAAAATTCTAAAGAATCTGCTTAGCCAAGTTTCACCAGTATTTATGAATCAAGTTCATGGCAGTGAAGTTATCGAAGTTGATTCGAATTCGATTACGCCAGTTACGGCCGATGCGTTAATCACTCGCGAAGTGGGTTTGCCGTTAGCTGTTCTATGCGCCGATTGTCTACCGATCTTAATTAGAGGTAACAAAATTGTGGGCGCTATTCATGCCGGACGCAAAGGTCTTTTGAATGGAATCATTACCGAGACTATTTCTAGAATGCGAGCCCTAGGTGGCGAAAACTTAGTAGCAACTATTGGGCCTGCTATTTGTAGCAAATGCTATGAAGTTGATCTTCCAATGTATTTAGATGCGGTATCTCATGAATCGGAGCTTGCGACTAATCCAGAGACACACTGCTTAGATTTGAAGCGAGCTGCACGGTCGCAATTATCTGCGCAAGGTGTCGAGGTTTCTGATCTCGAAATCTGCACGGCGCACGACTCAAATTACTTCTCCTATCGTCGCGACGGAGTTACCGGACGAAATGCTGGTGTAATTGTTTTATGAGTAGTCGAGCCGCAGAAATTTCCGCGAATTTACAAGCGATAACCGCCCGAATAGTTGGCGCTGCCGAAAGTGCCGGCAGAGACCCAGAAGAGATAACGCTAATTGCCGTTACAAAAACCTTCCCTGTTTCAGATGTAAAGATTCTGTATGAACTTGGAGTGCGCGATTTTGGAGAAAATCGGGACCAAGAAGGATCGGTGAAGTTTTCAGAATTACCAGAGGACAGCAATTGGCATTTTCAAGGGCAAATTCAGAGCAACAAACTGAAATCAATTGCCACTTGGGCTGATGTAATTCATTCGATTGACGATGTTTCGCACGCTAAGAAATTGAGTTCTCTGGTTGGCGCGAAAGATATTTTTGTGCAAGTTTCGTTAGATGATTTGCCTGGTCGTGGAGGAGTCAACCCAGAGCAACTTCTTGATTTCCTGGCTGAAGTAACAGCACTCGCGAATTTGAAAGTTCGAGGTTTAATGGCTGTTGCCCCATTGGACGAACCACCTTTGGAAGCATTCAAACGATTAAAAACGCTCTCAGAAACGGTAATAAAAACCCACCCAAATACCCGGGAAATCTCGGCCGGAATGAGCAATGATTTCGAAGCTGCCATATCCCAAGGCGCGACACATATCCGCATAGGTAGCCAAATACTCGGAGTTCGCTAGTCCATAAATTACGCTTAACCCATGGCTAATGCATTTAGAAAAGCAGCGAACTTTCTTGGACTAGTAGATGACGAAGAAAACGGTTTATCTACTCCAGTAGTGGCGCAAACAGAATCCCGTTTCAGTCGTCCACTTCGATCTGCACCAGCTGCAGTTGCGCAGGCACCTTCATATTTACAAAGTGCGCCAACTCTTTCTGCAAACGCGAATGTGGTTGTTGATCACATAGTTACTCTGCACCCACGTATGTATAGCGATGTTCGTGGAATTGGTGAGCATTACCGTTTAGGACAACCGGTAATTATGAATTTGAGTGACATGGAAGAATCAGAACGCAAGCGGATGATTGACTTTGCTTCAGGATTAGTCTTTGGACATTACGGAAGTATTGAAAGAGTTACTTCTAAAGTTTTTTTGCTGACGCCACCAAATGTGAAAGTTAGCAACGAAGACAAAACAGCAGCTGCACAAGCAAGCTTCTTTAACCAGAGCTGATATTTAATTGGGTCTTTTATTTAGTTTGCTGGATACTGCTCTAAATATTTTTATTCTTGCTCTTGTTGGCCGTCTAATTTTAGATTACGTCAGAATCTTCCGTCCCTCGTGGCGCCCCAAAGGCATTGTTTTAGCTCTAGCAGAGTTTATTTTTGCGATAACTGATCCAATAGTTAATTTTGTTCGACGATTCGTGCCACCACTTCGTTTGGGACCAGTGGCATTGGATCTATCCTTCATCGTGATTTTCTTCGGCGCTCAACTTCTTTCGGGCCTTCTTTCAACTGTCGCTGCCAGTCTTTAAGAATTCTTAACAAGTTCTATCCATAGTCCTAGTTCGTTTGCATCATCTGTTTTTCCAGATACATTCTC
>CAXNFK010000024.1:0-13333 GCA_964201775.1 Candidatus Nanopelagicaceae bacterium | reverse complement strand
GCACTTTTAATTGCAACCCATTTCTTTGATTCTGCAGATTCTTCAATTGCCGATACAACACGTGCTGCAGAAACCGCATCATGAATATTTGAATTCTTCGCCGGCCCACCAAAATAGGCTTCAAGGAATTTGCGGGCTTCAACAATCTTTAGATCGTCATATCCCATTGAAGTTCCAGCGCCTGGTTGGAAGTTTCCAAAATCGCCAAACATTGGTGATGCCATAACTCTTTGATAGCCGACATGTTCGCCCTTGCGACCAATTGCAATTTCGATTTCGTTCATCCGTTCGAAATCCCATTTGATTGAACCTTCGGTGCCATAAATTTCAAAGTTATAACTTGCACGTGGTCCAACAGCAACACGAGAAGCTTCGATAGTTCCTACAGCGCCCGCTGCTACTGCATTATCCGCAAAGCGAATTAGCGCTCCGGCATAATCTTCATTTTCAACTGGTTCTAATTTTCCACCTTCGATTACTGCGAAGTGCGTACCTGATCCCATTTCCAATACTGGGCGCTCGGTAATAATTGTTTTAGTCATTCCGCTTACTTCAGCGATAGGTCCAACTAAATATTGAACTAAATCGGCGAGATGTCCCATCAAATCGCCAAGAACTCCGCTGCCGGCAAACTTACGGATGAAGCGCCAAGAGAGTGCACCATTTGGTTCGGCTGAATAATCAGCAAAGAAAGTTCCTCGAATATTTGTGATGCGACCAAGTGCACCGCTTTCAATTAAGTGTTTTGCATGTTCAACTGCTGGGGCATTTCGATAGTTAAAGCCAATAGTTGTAGTAACTCCGGCTGCAATTGCTGCTGCTTCTACTGCTTCGGTTTCACTTGCGCCACGGCCAACAGGCTTTTCAATCCAGAAAGATTTACCAGCTTTTGCCGCTGCGATTCCAATCTCGGCATGTAGAAAGTTTGGTGCACAGATAGAGACAACATCAACTTCAGGATGGGCCAGAACATCTTTGTAATCCAAAGTTGACGATTCATACCCAAGAACATTTACTGCATAGTCAGCGCGCTCTTGCACATTATCGGCAGCGATTATCAGCCTTGGTTTGATGCCAAGTTCGGGATAAACAATTGGAAGAGATTGATAGGCGCGGGAATGAACTTTGCCCATCCAGCCAACACTGATTAAGCCAACACCAACTGTGCGATTTGGAACTGCTGCAGACATTTGTTTCCTTATTTCTTTAGTTGGGTTACGAGATTTGTAATGGCACCAGCAAGCAGAGTTGCATCTGATCCGATTGCAATAAATTTAAATCCGAGTTCAATATATGCAGATGCGGTGGCGGCATCTGCGGCAAGAATTCCAGCAACTTTACTGTTGGACTTCGCGGCTGCAATAACTTTTGAACATGCTTCGATAAATATCGGGTTCTTGAAATCACGAGGAACGCCGAGTGCAAAACTTAAATCAAGTGGCCCGACAAATAACAGGTCTGCGCCATCGATTGCGGCAATTGCTTCGACGTTTTCTAACGCTTTCAAAGTTTCAATTTGGATTATGCAGGCAGCCTTTGCTTTTTGCGTTAGGCCAGATAAATCACGGCCCCACTTTGCGCTTCGGTTATATGTTGCAACGCCACGATCACCAAATGGTGGATATGACATATGTTTTACAACAGCGCTAACTTGTTCCGGAGTTTCGATTCTTGGAATCATTACACCTATGGCACCAGCATCTAGTGCGCGGCCAATTCGAATTCGTTCTGAAGATTCAACACGAACCAATGTAGGAATTCCGTATGCCATACCTGCAACAACAGTTGGACCAACTACATCCTCACCAGCGCCACCATGTTCTAAATCAACTAAAACCCAGTCAACGCCACTAACCGCAGCAATTTCTGCGGCCATGGGAGCGCCCATGCCGAGAAAAGTTCCGATGGTTAATTGGCTTGGATCAGTGAATTTATGCATTACGCATGCCATCTTTGAGTTGAAAGTCCGGCTTCATAATCACTACGGATTGCTGCAACCCATGGCTGAGTTGAAACTTCTGCTGGTGCAACATCCCACCAAACATTTGATGCTGGCAGGTTGGCGTGCTGAATTGTTGGAACAACTATTACAACAGGACCTTTAATTGTGCGGGCATCTGCAAGCGCGCTACGAATTTCTTCTGGAGTCGTTGCGTAAATTGCAGTCGCACCCATACCTTCAGACATTTTGATCAAATCGATATCTAAATAATCGCCTTCAAGTCTTGGTGCTGTTCCCTTAATACTTCCAGCCTCTGCAACTGATGGACCATCTTGACGGTATCTAAATTCATTTCCGAAGTGATGCCCAACGCGCCACATTTGTAGTCTGCGGATAACTTGATAGCCATGGTTTTCAGATACAACAACTGTCATGTTTATGCCCTCTTGCGCAGCAGTAACCAATTCAGTTGGTGCCATTACAAAAGTCCCATCACCGATGAAAACAAGAACGCGCTTGTTTTGGTCTGGAGTAGCTAGTCGAACACCAATACCAGCGGGAATTTCATAACCCATACAAGAGAAACCAAATTCCAAATGCGCAAATTTACCTTTTGTTGCATCCCATGCCTTTTGGATATCGCCAGGTGCGCCACCTGCTGCGGCAATGATTACATCGCCACTCTTAGCGGTTTCATTCATCAAGCCAATTAACTGTCCTTGGGTGATTACGGCATTTGTAACTGGTGAATCTGGAAGTGTTTTCTTATCGAAAACTACATCTGGATCAATCGCTTCTGCTAATTGTTTCGCCCAGATTTTTGTTCCACTAGATATTTTTGTGGCCCAATCTGATGAAATCTTATGACCAGCAACTGCTTCAGTAAGTGCAATAAGCGAGAGTTTCGCATCTGCCAGAATTGCTACTGCGCCTTGCTTAATTGCATCATGCTCTTTGATATTGATTGATGCGAATTTAACGTCCGGGTTGTTAAACATAGATTGTGAACCAGTTGCAAAGTCAGTTAAGCGCGTACCAATTGAAATAATTAGATCTGCTTCGGCAACCAACTTATTGGTTTCTGGTGAACCTTCTAGACCAAGGCCCATTAGATGCCAATCCCCTGGGTTTTGAACTACGCCTTTTCCACCAAAAGTTTCAGCAACAGGAATACCGGTCGCATTCGCAAATGCTTCAAGCTCTTTAGTTGCAGAAGAGTAATTAATCCCGCCACCTGCAATTATTAGCGGCTTCTTAGATTCTTTAATCATTTTCGCAACTTGACCAATATCTTCGCGGTCAGGAATGGCGCGACGAATCTTCCAAATACGTTCTTCAAAGAATTCTTTAGGGAAATCAAAGGCATGTGATTGCACATCTTGTGGCAGCGCCAAAACCACTGCGCCAGTTTCAGCTGGATTAGCTAAAACTCTAAAGGCATTTGGAAGTGAGTAAAGAAGTTGTTCTGGTCGCGTAATGCGATCAAAGAATTTAGCTATTGGACGAAATGCATCGTTAACTGAAATATCGGGCCCAAGTGGATGCTCTAATTGTTGAAGAACTGGTCCTTGCCGACGTGTTGTATATGAATCACCTGGAAGTAATAGAACTGGTAAATGATTAACAGTTGCAAGACCTGCTGGTGTAACCATATTTAATGCGCCGGGCCCAATTGATGCGGTAACAGCAAATGTCTGTGTTCGATTTGTAGCTTTTGCAAAACCAATTGCGGCATGCGTTAAGCCTTGTTCGTTGCGACCTTGAACGAAAGGAAGGATGTCGTTGTATTGATCAAGTGCTTGGCCAAGACCAGCAACGTTTCCATGTCCGAAGATTCCCATTGCGGCAGGAATGAAGCGACGCTTAACACCATCTGCAACCGTGTATTGCGCAGCAATAAATCGGACAACTGCTTGTCCGACTGTTAACTTTTCAGTTGCTCCGTAATTTGGATTTGTCATTTCTCTTCCCCTTACCAGCTTCGTCCATGAAGGATGATGGTTTTTTCTTCGGTCATTTCATTTACTGTAGAACGAACACCTTCTTTACCAACGCCGCTTGATTTGAGACCGCCGTATGGCATCAAGTCGGCGCGCCAAAGTGGCGTCCAATTTATGTGAATAATTCCGGCATCAATTTCGCGAGCCGATTGAATTGCAACGTCCACATTCTTTGTAAAGACTCCAGCGCCCAGGCCATAAACAGTGCTGTTGGCCAGTGAAATTGCCTCTTTGATTCCGTTGGCAGAACTAACTGCAATAGCTGGCCCGAATAACTCATCTTGAGCAAATGGTGATTTTGGATCGACTCCACAAACAATTGCCGGTGTAATAAGAGTTTTATCTCTCGCACCACCAGTTAAAAGTGTTGCGCCATCTTTAACTGCTTGTTTAATGGAGGATTCAACTCGAATCGCTTCTGCTTCGTTAATTAAAGTTCCGACCTTAGTATCTGGATTCTTAGGATCGCCAATTTTTATCGCCTCAACTTTTGGTTTTAAGGCATCTAAGAAATTGCCCATAACTTTCTCGTCAACAATTACCCGTTGGACAGAGATACAAACTTGGCCGGCATTTATATAACCACCCAAGGCAATTGCATCTGTTGCATAATCGATATCGGCATCATCTAAAACTACAACCGGACACGAAGAGCCCAATTCGAGTGAGAGCTTTTTGATGCCAGCAACGCTAGAAATATGGGTTCCAGTAGTTGTTGAGCCTGTGAAAGATATTTTGCGAACTCTTGAATCTGTAACAAGTCCATTACCAAGCTCTGAACCAGAACCATGAACAATCTGCAGAACTCCTTCAGGCAGACCCGCATCTGTAAAACATTTTGCTAGTGCGATTGCGGTGAGTGGCGTTGTTCTGGCTGGCTTAAGAATCACGGAATTTCCAACTGCAAGAGCCGGTGCAATCTTGTGTAACACCAACAGCGCTGGATAATTAAATGGACTGATTGCTACAACAACACCTACTGGCTGGCGCAGAGTGAAACCAAGTTTTTCGAGTCCAGTTCCCTTGTTTGCATCAAGTGGAAGTGTTGAACCATAAAGTTGTGAACCTTCAAATGCTGCAAGGCGAATAATTTCACCTGATCTTGAAGCCTCGCCTCTAGCCTCCAATAAACTCTTGCCGTTTTCACTAGAAATAATCTGAGCAATCTCTTCACTTCGTTCATCCGCCAGAGCTGCAGCTTTAAGCAGAACTGCGCTGCGCACATGCGCAGGAGTGTGGCGCCATAAATCTGCGGCTTTAACTGATTTTGTAATAACACTATCGATATCTGAGAGCTTAGTTACCGGAACTTGTCCAACAACTGAGCCATCGAATGGTGAAACTATATTTTCAAGTTGCATATCAACGCACCTTCAATAACGATTTAGAGGAATTACGTATAACTAACTTAGGCTCTAAGAGAAATACTTTGCCCTTACTTGATACTTCATCAGATTTATTAAGCAATAACTCGGCCGCTTTAAGTGCTATTTCATTATTTGCTGGATCAATGGAAGTTAATGATATTTGTCGAAGGTTTGCTAAGAAGGTGTTGTCGTATCCAACGATGGCAATATCGCCATCAGTTGCACCTTGTGCACCAATTGCTAATAAATCGTTGTAAGTAGTGATTGCTGTTGGAGCAATCTTTGAAGCAGCTAAAACAGTTGCGGCTTCCGAACCTGCAGTTTCGGTCGGAGCACTTGCCATTTGAATTTGAATAAACTTTGCTAGACCTTTTTCGGTCATGACTGATTTATAAGCATCACTTCGACTCTTGGCTACTGCACCAGTTTCAACCGAGATATGAGAAATTCTTTGGTGTCCGCTTTCAATCAAATGTTCAATTAACAATCGCATTCCGGTTTCATCATTACAGCGAACTGTTGTTGCACGTGGTAGCCCTTCAGGAACAGCACTGGCGACAACTATTGGAACACTTGCCGGAAGAGCTGAAAGTTGGTGCATCTGTGGGATTGATCCAACTACTAAAACACTCTTAGGGCGCAGATCAATTAGTGCGCTTACGGTTCTGGAATCAAGAATTTGTTCGCCTTGCGAATTTAGAAGCATCGCAGAAGTCATAAAACTGTATTCGCCCTCGGCTTCAAGAGCTACGCGAACTTGATCAACAATTTGCGCAAAGAGTGGGTTATGTAAGTCAGCAACCAAGATGCCAATAAATGTTCCGGTTTCTGCTGCCAATGAACGCGCTAAAAAGTTAGGGGAAAATCCAAGTTCTTCCGCCGCCTTCAAAACTAAATCTTTACGGTAACTACTGACCGTTTGTGGTGCTGAAAAAACAAGAGAAACCAAGGACTTAGAAACTCCGGCCTTTGCTGCCACATCTCTTATTGTTGGACGCTTTGTTCTTGTTGTTGGGGTCATACGAGAACCTCTGGCTTAGTAATGGCGGTAATTTTTCCAGTATCAATTTCAGTTTTCAAGGCGATTAACAAATCACGAAGTGAGGTTGGCCCAATGCCAAGTGCTTTCTTTGTAGCAAGATTTGAGAGCGAAGTATCCACAGGAACTTGTCCTGGAAATTGATCTTCGATTGATGGTGCCGCTTCGCGAAGTAAGGTTTTATCTAGTTTAAAAATTTCACAGATAAGTCTTGCGTAATCCATTCTAGTTATAGCATCGTCGCCAACAAGGTGGAAAGTTCCATGAACCTTACGAGCAATAATTCTTTCAACTTGAGCCCCAATTTCTGAAGCCAGGGATGGCGCAGTAACTTTATTTACCAGTTCACCACCAAATACCGTAAATGTTTTTCCGGCTTTTAAATCTGCAACTAGGGCTGAAGCAAAATATCCAAAACCAACATCCTGAGTTCTTGGTCCAACTTCCAAAGTTTGGTGAATTCCCATAACGCCATCAACTCTTGCAATCACACCAGTATCAGGTGCAAGATCGCGAATCACTTGTTCGCCTAAAGATTTCAAGACGCCGTAGAAATTTACTGGATTTCCAGTATCGCTCTCTAGCGCCATATGTCCGGCGCCATCCATAACCCAGCCTGTTGAAATATAAACAATCTGTGCGCCATTTTTATTGGCCGCATGTGTTACTCGTTGAGTTAGACCGACAAATGAGTCGTAGGCATATTCCCGATTTTGTTGAAGCTTGTTGAAATCATTTGCGATTCCGCTATGAACAATTGCGGTGCAACCTTTTGTTGCTTCCACGATTGAAGTAGCGCTTGATAAATCTGTGATTGTTGTTTTCCAAGGCAATGGCTTCTCTGGTTGGCTGCGTACTAATCCAATTACTTCATGGCCCGCAGCAAGCAAGATATTTGCGATATTGCCACCAACGAATCCGTTGGATCCGGTCACCGCAATCTTGGCCATTGTTTTTAATCCAATTCCTCTAGTTTTTAGTCGCGCTCCACTGTTAGGATTGGACCGTTCCAAAACAATAGCCGCATTTTCGAATTGAATCAAGAGAGAATATCCCAATGACTAAACCCCGCTTCTTCTACAAAAAGGGCGAGCTGGCTAATGGCGATTGGGATGTGATCGTTAACGACAAACTTCCTGGCTGGAAGCACACTGGCACAAGAGTCGCCACACTTTCACCTGGTAAATCTTTAGAGATCGCAGCCGACAAAGTTGAACGCCTTATTTGGCCACTTGAAGGCGAAGGCATTGTTGTTGATTATGTTGTAAGCGGCGAAAGTAAGAACCAGAAATTAACGGGGCGCAAAACAGTTTTTAGTGGCCCAGCCGATGTCCTATATCTTTCAATCGATACTTCAATAAAGATATCTGGTTCAGGCCGATTCATTATCGCCGAAGCACTAGCAAAGAATTCTTTTCCTGATAAATACATTCCAGCAAAGAGCGTTCCAGTCTTGAGTCGTGGTGCTGGTCCAGCATCTCGCCAAGTACATAATTTTGGTGACCCTTCCGAACTTGCAGCTGATCGCCTAATTGTTGTTGAAATAATTGTTCCCGCCGGAAATTGGTCTGGCTCCCCCGCACATAAACATGACACATATATTCCTGGCGTTGAATCAAACTTAGAAGAAATTTATTATTTCGAAGCTGCTGTTAGCAAAAACTTGCCAGCGCAAGAGAGCGCAGATCCAATTGGATTCTTCCAAGGAAGAGCATCTGATGAACGCGAATTCGAATTAACAACCGAAGTTAGAAGCGGTGATGTGATTCTGGTTCCTCATGGCTGGCACGGTCCGGTTATGGCACAACCTGGTTACGATCTTTATTTTATGAATGTTATGGCTGGGCCGGATCCAGATCGATCTTGGAATATTACAGATGACCCAACACAGGGTTGGATACGTAAAACTTGGAACGAAAAAGATGTCGACCCAAGGTTGCCCTACTTAAATAATTAAGGACGGCCCATCTTTGCAAAGATGGCATCGAAGAACTTTGCGAATTTAAGTGACTGTTCCATCGGCATCAACCAATCGTTTCCGCCACGAACTACGCGGGCGAAGGCATCAGACATTAATTGATACGGATCGCAGGCTTCAAAACGTTCGATTCGAGCCTTGCCATCAACAGTTATTTCAAGGGTGCTTGGGTTGTTATGTGAATTGAATGAATCGCTTCCACCAGTGCGAAGTTCGCCCTTTGTTCCTTCAATAATGAACCAATGTGTTACTTGAATGTTGTCAGATGCAACGGTCTCTGCCACTGCTCCACCAATGTTGAAGTTAACTCGAGTTGTCTCATCAGTTCCCGCTTTATGCCAGATAACTTTTACATCTAGATCTGAAATTTCAGCGAAGTCCATTGCCCAGAGTGGCGCAACAGTTGAATAAGGTCCAAGGTCGTAAAGAATTCCGCCACCAAGTGCTGGATCGAGTCGGATATTCTCTTCATCAAGTCCGTCATATGTGAAACAAGTTCTAATGCGAGTAATTTTGCCAAGTTCGCCTGAAGCAACAATTTCTCTAATGCGTTGACTGCGTGGATGCCAGCGATTCCAACTTGCTTCAACAAAAATTCGATCAGTCTCTTTTGATACTGCAATTGCTTCTTCAACTTCTGCGGCATTCATACCAAGTGGCTTCTCGCAAAGAACATGCTTTCCGGCACGCATTGCTTTAATTGCCCAAGGCAGGTGAAGTGAGTTTGGAAGCGAAATGTAAACCGCTTCAACTTTTGGGTCAGCTAGTAGTTCGTCATAGCTGGTGTAAACAATTCCATTTGGTGAGATTGTTAGCGCTTTTGTCTTGTCGCGTGATGCAACAGCGTAGATTTCGCCAACATTTGATTTTGATATCGCAGGATATAACGCCCGCTTTGCAATTCCACCAGCACCGATAAATCCCCAACGTAATTTTTCCATTTTCGAATCCTATCCCAGTATTTTATTTATGGACAAGCTATGTATTTGATATCGCCTTCTGCCGGCGGCGCATCCAAGATTGCTTGAACACCAGCTAAATCGACAACCTTCGAAATCAAAATATCTAGATTTAATTTGCCACTTTCAACCAATTCTGCAGCTCTGCCTTGAGTAAGCGGATTCAAAAATGAACCTTGAATTCGGAGCTCATTAACTACGATGTTAAAGGGATTTACTTCAAGGGTTACATCTGCTGCAGTCAGACCAAGGACAATCACAGAACCACCTCGCCTTGCTATGTTCTGGGCTTGCTGAAAGGTCTCAACGGCTCCGGCACATTCGAAAACAACATCCATATTTGTTACTGCTGTATTTACATCTTCACTATTCGGATCAATCACTCTGGTTGCACCAATTTTTAGTGCCACATCTCGGCGAAACTTCTGTCTCGTGATTAAAACTATTTCAGATGCACCCGCAAGCTTTGCAAGTTGAACTACAAGAAGTCCAATTACGCCACCACCTAGTACTGCAACTTTTTCACCGCCTTTAAGATTTGCTAAATCTAAACCGCGAATTGAACATGCAAGTGGTTCTATGAAAGCGAGATGAAGTGGATTTAATCCATTACTTACTGGATAAATTTGAGTATCTGGAGTTAACACATACTCTGCAAGCCCACCGTTAATGTTCACACCGAGGGCGGTTAATTCGGGACAGAATGCTGTTCTATTAGCTTGGCAATCCATGCATTTACCACAAACTATATTTGGATCAACGCTAACAACCTGGCCAACTTTGAACTTTGAACTCGGACCCACTTCTTCGATTACCCCACCGAATTCGTGTCCCAGAATAACTGGCTTAGTTGAAGGATATTCACCGTGATAAATATGTCTATCGGTTCCGCAAATTCCACAAGCTAAAACTTTTACTAAACATTCTTTGAGACCAGGCTTTGGTTTTTCGACATCTGTAATTGCTAATGCATTAACTGCAGATAAAACTACTGCTTTCATTTAGATTGAATTACCGTTTGGCGTAATAATAATTTTTCGACCCTTGCCCGATTTAAAGGCGGTTAGTGCTGCCTCATAATCTTCGAGGGCAAAGCGATCGCTAATCATGACTTTAGGATTTAAAACTCCAGAACTAAAGAGATCAACGGCTCGATCAAAGGTGTGAAGAACCGCCATAGAGCCCGCAATTGTTATCTCTTTGTTGTATATCCAGAATGGTTCAATTTCTACTTTGGCTTTCTCATTTGCAACCCCAAATTGTAAGAAAGTTCCACCAGGCATTACATGTGAAAGGGCTTCCTGGATAGCTTTGGCGACTCCAGTGCAATCAATTACAACATCCCAACCACGGGGTTGATTTAGAGTTTTGACATCTGAGGTTGCGAAATCAATTCCTAAGATTCTTGCAGTCTCTAACTTTGATTCATTTATATCTACGATTGAAACACTCGCTGCGCCATTTCGCTTTGCAAGTTCGGCCATCATCAGCCCCATAGTTCCAGAGCCATAAATTAAGTAATGCGATCCTGGTATCCGAGGCAATACGTCATATCCACGAATTGCACATGAGAGTGGTTCGATAAGTGCGGCTTCAAATACATCAACACCGGCAGGTAAAATATGACAATTCTTAATTGGAGTTTTCAGAAATTCTGCAGCAGCACCGGGATGTGAAACTCCAAGAGCGCCCCAGCTTTCACATAGATTTCCGCGCGCTCTGCGACAGTAAAAACATTCACCGCAATGCAGGGATGGATCGACTGCAACTAAGTCACCGATCTTTATCTCTTTAACACCTTTGCCAACAGCAACTACTTTTCCCGCCATTTCATGGCCCGGGATTATTGGAAGGGTTGGAGCGAATTCACCTTCAAGAATATGTAAATCAGTTCCACAAATTCCTACGCTTGCGACTTTAACAATTACATCGCGATCGCCAGGAGTTGGATCTGGCACATTTTCGATGGCAACTTTACCGATGCCAGTTATTACTGCTGCTTTCATGGTTAGTTTCCAATCAACTTAACATGCGAAGGATTTAACTCTTGAAGTGAGCAAACGCCAAGTAGTTTCATTGTGCGAACCATTTGAGTGCGCAGAATTTCTAAGCTGCGATCGACGCCTTCTTTACCGCCAGCCATCAATCCATATAAATATGCGCGGCCAATCCAAGTGAAATTAGCACCAGCAGCAATGCAAGCCACAACATCTGCGCCATGCATGATTCCGGTATCGGCATGTATTTCAAACTTTTTTCCAAGTGCTTTGCGCGCTTCTGGAATCAACAAATACGGCACTGGGGCCCGATCTAGTTGTCGACCACCATGATTTGAAAGTGAGATTGCATCTGCGCCAGCTTTTTGTGCAAGCACTGCATCGTCAATGTTTTGAATCCCTTTTACTAAGAGATTGCCATCCCATTGCTTGCGAATCCACTTCAAATCTTCAAAGGTAACTGTTGGGTCAAACATAGAATCTAAAAGTTCAGCAACCGTGCCCTTCCAGCTATCAAGTGAGGCAAATTTCAGTGAATCAGTTGTTAAGAAATTTAACCACCAAGCTGGTCTAGGGAGTGCGTTTAATATTGTCTTCGAAGTTAGTGATGGTGGAATTGTCATTCCATTTCTAACATCTCGAAGTCTTGCACCAGCCACCGGAACATCCACTGTTAAAACCAAAGTATCAAAACCGGCAGCTTTGGCACGGTCAACTAACGCCATTGAACGATCGCGGTCTTTCCACATATATAACTGGAACCAATTTCGGCCATCGGGTGCGATTCTTGCAACGTCTTCGATGGAGCGAGTTCCCATAGTTGAAAGCGTGTAAGGAATTCCGGCATCGCGGGCTGCGGTAGCACCGGCATATTCGCCTTCGGTCTGCATCATTCTTGTAAAACCAGTTGGTGCAATTCCAATTGGCATCGACGTTTTTTCTCCGAGCATTACAACTGAGGTATCAACTACTGAAACATCACGGAGAATTCTTGGTTGAAATTCCACTCTTTCAAATGTCGAGCGAGCTCGAGTCAAACTTGATTCCGAATCTGCGCCACCATCGGTGTAGTCAAATGGTGCCTGTGGTGTACGACGCTTTGCAATATCTCGTAAGTCATAAATAGTTAGAGCACGTGTTAATCGGCGCTTGCGACCATTGAAAATCGGTTTGCGAAATCGCATTAATCCGGCCAACTCTTTTACCCCGGGAAATCGGCGCTTAACTTTTAATTGACCCATAGGAAAATACTACACATCTGTTTTGGCAAGAGATATGCTTCCATTCCTCATGCTAAATAATCGTAAAATCTTGGTTCTAAGCGAGAATGACAATATCGCTGTGTGCCTTGTCGATATGGAAATCGGCGAAGTCATCAGACAGGATGGGCTAAATCTCACTATCCAAAATCGAATTCCTCGAGGCCACAAAGTAGCAACCAGTGCGATTGCGAAAGATGAAGGAATTATCAAATATGGCGAACGCATGGGCCATGCAACTTCAGATATTAAAATTGGCGAACATGTTCATACTCACAATGTTCTTGGGGATCGACTCTCGACGGAGCAAGTGAAATGAGCATGAAAGGTTTTGATCACGGCAATCGTGGCATTGGAGTTCGGGATCATCAATTGATTCTCCCCTCTGTAGTTTGTTCAACTCGGGTATCAAGTCGAATTGCCAAGGAAATCGGCGCTATAACTTTTGCCCACCAACATGGATGTGGGTTTATCGGTAACGATGTTGGACGAATAACTGATTATTTCGCTGCGTTAGCGAATCACCCAAATGTTAGTTCAACTCTAGTTGTTGGACTCGGTTGTGAAACTATTCAAGGAAATGAATTAGCAGATAAATTACTTGCTAAAAATAAATCAACAAATTATTTAATAACCCAAGAAAGTGGGGGCGTTCAAGGAACTGTTAATACTGGCGTCGCTGCCGCAAAGGCGCTACAGGCTTTCTACCAGCCAACTCCTGTTGTCCTTCCAAGATTGCACCTAGGAATAGATCTTTCAAATGATGAGTTAAAAGTAGATGAAATTGTTGCC
>CAXNFK010000023.1:0-13614 GCA_964201775.1 Candidatus Nanopelagicaceae bacterium | reverse complement strand
TTCTTGATGTGCATTCTCAATCAAATTACGAATTTCGCCATCGATAATTCCAGCAATCTCTTCTGAATAATCCCGTTGATGTCCATAATTTCGTCCAAGAAATGGTTCACCTTCACTGATGCCAAGTTTGATTGCACCAATTCGTTCAGTCATTCCATATTGCGTAACCATTGCGCGAGCTAGATTTGTTGCTTTCTCAATATCATTTTATGCACCAGTAGATGGGTCATGGAAAATAAGTTCTTCTGCTGCACGACCACCGAGTGAATATGCAAGTTGATCAAGCATCTGATTTCGCGTTGTTGCATATCGATCTTCATCAGGAAGAATCATTGTGTAACCAAGTGCACGACCGCGAGGCATGATCGTAATTTTATGAACTGGATCAGTATGTGGAAGTGCATGTGCAACTAGTGCGTGGCCGCCTTCGTGGTACGCGGTTATTCGGCGCTCTTCTTCAGTCATCAATCTGGTCTTGCGTTGTGGACCAGCCATAACTCGATCAATCGCTTCATCTAATGCGGCATTTGTAATTACCTTTGCGTTCTCACGAGCAGTGAGTAGCGCCGCTTCGTTTAATACGTTTGCTAGATCTGCTCCAGTGAATCCTGGTGTGCGCTTTGCGAAATCCGCTAATTTAACTGACTTTGCAACAGGCTTATTCTTTGCATGCACTTCAAGAATTGCGGTGCGACCCTTTAAATCTGGGCGATCAACTGGGATCTGTCGATCAAATCTTCCTGGACGAAGCAGCGCTGGATCTAAAACATCTGGTCGGTTAGTTGCAGCAATTAAAATAACTTGGCCGTTAGCTTCAAACCCATCCATCTCAACCAACAACTGGTTCAGTGTTTGTTCGCGTTCGTCATGTCCGCCACCAAGTCCAGCTCCACGTTGGCGACCTACTGCATCAATTTCATCAACAAAAATAATTGCTGGCGCATTTGCTTTTGCCTGCGCAAACAAATCACGAACTCTGGAAGCGCCAACTCCAACAAACATTTCGACAAACTCAGAACCTGAAATTGAATAGAACGGAACGCTTGCTTCACCAGCAACTGCGCGAGCTAAGAGAGTTTTACCAGTTCCCGGTGGGCCATAAAGGAGAACGCCCTTAGGGATTTTTGCACCAATATCTTGATATTTCTGTGGTGCTGCTAAGAAATCTTTTATCTCGGTTAGTTCTGCCACCGCTTCATCTGCACCTGCAACATCAGCAAAGGTATTTTTTGGCATCTCTTTTGTTTGTAGCTTTGCTTTTGATTTTCCAAACGAAAAGACCCGGTTTCCACCTTGAGCATTTCCCATAAAGAGAAGTAATAGGAAGCCAATTAACAAGAGTGGCAAAATGCTTAAGAGAATTGAAACAAATATTGATTGAGTTGCAACCTTTACATCCCACTTGTTTGGCGGTGGGTTACTGGTCAGAAGTTCAATTATTTGAGGCTCTTCACCTGAAACATATGAGGCATAAATCTTCTTTGAACCTTTAACAAAATTTCCTGATTTTAAAATTACTTCAATCTTCTGTTCACGATCCACTACAAGTACAGAATCCACTTTATTGGCCGAAATTGCTGCAAGAATTGTGGAAGTTTCAACTTTTGTGAATTTATCACCGCTTGAAGAGAGGCGACCAAAGAAGCTAACAAGAATTAAGGCAAGAATAATCCAGAAGAGTGGTCCACGCAGAACCTTGCGGGCACGCGCTTTGGTGAAGGTAGCTTTCTTTTTACCTTTTGGCTTAACACTTTTCTCTGATTTTTTTTCGCTCATGAATACATATGCTTTGATAGAACGCCGATGAAATCTAAATTGCGATACTTCTCATTAAAATCAAGGCCATATCCGACAACGAATTCTGTTGGGATATCGAACCCGACATATTTAACATCTACTTCAACTTTCGCTGCTTCAGGTTTGCGAAGCATTGTCAGAATTTCTACACTCTTTGCGCCACGTGATTCAAGGTTTGCTTTTAGCCAACCAAGAGTTAAGCCAGTGTCAACGATGTCTTCAACAATTACTACTTCACGACCGGTAATATCACGATCTAAATCTTTAAGAATTCGGACTACACCACTAGATTTTGTTCCAGATCCGTAAGAGGAAACTGCCATCCAATCCATCTCAATGTGCCGTTGCAATGATCTTGCAAAATCCGCCATTGTCATAACCGCACCCTTGAGCACGCCAATTAAAAGTAAATCTCTTCCTTCATAATCTTTCTCTACTTGCACAGCTAATTCTTTAAGGCGCAACCGAATTTGTTCTTCAGTAACGATTACACGTTCAATGTCTGTGCCAGTTTTTGCTAGATCCACGAGGAGATTCTCTTTCTACTTTGCAGGCTGATTAGGTTACGGTTTCGAGAGCGAAAGTCTGCCCGAAATTCTGCAAACCTTCACACCACCAGGTAGCGAAGTGTGGCCCTGACCACGCCAATCACTCACAAAAGCTTCAATAGGCGCTAAATGTGTGGCTGAAATGCTCCCCGTAGGCGCCCCAGCGGCGTAAATAGCCAGCCTTAACACTCTGCTTCGGACCGCAATTGGTAGGTCGGCTAAGAGCGAAATTTCGATATCCGCTGGATCTACTTCACTAAAAACTCGTTCTGCCCACTCATCCAGTGCGGTTGCATCCTCGCGCAGAATCTTTGCTGATCTGGAAAGTGCATCAATAATTCCTGGACCGATTTCTTTTTCAATTAATGGCAGGATACTTTCACGAACCCGCACTCTTGTGAATTCAGTATTTAAATTATGCGGATCGTTCCAATATTCAATTCCAGATTCAACACAAGCAGCTTGCGTAGTGCTGCGGTCAACATTTAAAAAGGGCCTAATAAAAGGGCCAGAAATTTCTGCCATTCCAGAAAGTGACTTGGTTCCAGATCCACGAGCAAGTCCTAGTAAAACACCTTCTGCTTGATCATTCTTGGTATGGCCTAATAAGAAAACTTTGGCACCATAAGTTTCAAGAGCTAGTTGGAAAACTAGATACCGAGCACGCCTTGCAGATGCTTCAATTCCATCTGTAACTAAGACATTTGCCTTGCCTACAAAGATATCTGAATATCCAATTGATTCTAGTTTTTTCTTTGTGCTTGCTGCAACTTCGGCAGAATTTTCTTGAAGATTATGATCAACAATTACTGCTACTAAATCTAAATTAAAATCAGCCGCCTCTAATTTTGCGACAATTGCTAATGCCAGTGAATCTGCTCCACCTGAAACTCCAATACAAACCTTAGAATTTGCTTCTAGTTTTTGAAACCAGAAGCGAACCGCGTTACGCAGTTCAAGTAATGCCGGGGTTTTAACGCTCACATGGAGCACTCTATAAAACTATTAGACCCGACCGCCAGATGGCATTAAGCCCTTAATGCTGTACATATTTGAGTAAATGAGCCCAACTCTTTTGGAATTCGCTTCCCACATCATGCCATTTCCCGCATAAATAGTTATGTGGTGGATGTTTTGCACTGAACCATCATAAGAATAGAAAAGGAGATCTCCTGGAAGTAATTCACTAAATGGCACACGCTTTGTAGCAACGAAATAAAGTGCAGCGTTTAAACGACCCCATGTTGGCCAACCTAGACCCGCATCTTTATATGCTGCATAAACCAGACCGGAACAGTCAAATGAATTTGGTCCTTGTGCGCCCCAGACGTAAGGTTTTATCGGGTTGCGGGCTAAAACTTGTTTCTTGGCATATGCAACTGCTTTAGTTCTTATTGCTTCAGTCGATCGAATTGTTGTGCGACCAGTAAAGCCTTTATTTGGCCAAACTTTAAATTGATTTGGAGTTTTTGTAGCAGTTGCTGCATTTGATTCTTCTAGAAGAGCGAGCTGTCGTTGTACCTCGAGAGAAACTCTAAAGTTCTTAGCCTTAGAAAGTTCGGCAGCTAATTTATTCTGAACCGCGCGAAGTTTATCTACTTCTTTTTGTTGAGCGGCTTTCGCTTTATCTGCGACTTTCTTGGTTTCTGCTACTTTGACTGTTGCTACTTCTTGGGCTGCTTTTGTCCTATCAGCTTCTAACTTCGCAACTCTTGCAACGCTTTCCGCCGCTTTGAAACGCTTTAGCGCAACAGTATTGGTGTTTCCAATTTTATCTAGAGTTGTTAATTGATCAATTAAATCTTGTGGGCCATTTGCGCTAAGTAAGGAATTTATACTTGTGAAGTCCCCGCCAAGTTTGTAAGCATTCGAAGCCATTTTTCCAATTACAGTATTGGCCTTGCTAACTTCAGCTTGAGTTTTTAAGGCATGGAGCGCAGCAGCATCTGCATTTGCTTTAGCAATTCTTAACTCGGCAAGGGCTTTGTTGTACGCCACCTGTGCTGTGTATGCAATCGCTGCTAATTGATTCAGCGTTTTAGTTGCACTACTTAATACCGCGGCTGCTTTTTTCGCAGCAGCTTCTTTCGCCGCCTCTTCCTTCTTGGCCGCATCTATCTGAGCCTTGGTTGGTTTTGGAGTTTTTGCTGAAACCAAATCTGCATTAAGCGTCGTAAAAGAAAATGCAAGCACCAAAAACGCACTTGTTATTTTTCTTGACATCGGACAAGGATAAAGGTTTAACCTGAGAATTAATGGAAATTAAGGCGTTGTGTCGCTAGTTGGCAACATCTCTTCGCTTAAACAAAATCGCTGCAAGACCGCCGCCAATAATTAGATATCCCAAAGATATTGCCAATGAATGTTTATAACTTGAATTCAATCCCCCTCCAGAACTTAGGTTCTGAAAATTGAATCCTGGAAGCCATTTCACTGTGCTTTTGACTAAAGCTCCCAGAATATTCTCAAGGATTAAACTCCAAAGAACTCCGACTGCTATTGCGCTAATTGGGGATCTCAAGAGGAGGCCTAGGATCATTCCGAAGGCACCGTAGCAAAGTGTGGAAATAAAAATATTAAGTGTATTTTCAAATAACAGCTGCATCGCAGCAGATGTTCCCCAAGAAGTTGTATCTACTTTTGCTCTTCCAGCTAGCGCGTATGAAATAGCAATACTAAGCGCTCCTGCAAATAGCACCATCACTAAGGCGAACAATTTCATTGCTATAAATTTGCCAGCTAATATCTTCATCCGCGAAGGTTGGCGTACAAGCAAATTTCGCAGCGTTCCAAGGGAATACTCTTGAGCGGTTTGTGAAGCGAAAATACAGAGTGAAACTATGCCAAGGAATACTCCGACTAATTGAAAACCATTAATAAGCCCCGTGGGGTTACTTAATTCAGCGGCACTAATTCGTTCACCTCGTTCTGAGTTTCCATTTTCAGAATCAATCATTAAGAAAATTATTGAGGTAAATAGTGCTGTTAATCCACCAACTATGGCAATTGTTCCTAATAAGAGAGAAGGGCGTCGAAGTTTGCGAAGCTCAGCAATAACAACGCGAATCATTTGTTCTCTCCTGTCATTTCAAAAAACGTCTCTTCGAGCGTTGGCAGGACTACCGATATCGAAGCCAGAGTTATGCCCGCTTCAAATGCCATCCGATTAATTGCTGCACTTGCCTCTTGCCCTGCACCAATATGCAAACTTCCATTGATAATTGAGGCGCTAAATCCAGAATCGCTTAGTTTTTTTGCGAGAGTGTTTAGATCGACTTCATATTCTGGCTTAGCAATAATTATTGGCTTCTGTCCGGAGAGCAGCTCTTGGGTTCGGCCAGAGAAAATAACTTTTCCTTCCCGCAACATAACTAGGTATTCACAGATCATTTCTAGTTCGCTAAGAATGTGTGAAGATACAAATACCGTTGTTCCGGTATCAGCCAAATCACGAATGATTCCGCGAACTTCCTGAATTCCCGATGGATCAAGACCATTTGTAGGTTCATCTAATATTAATAATTTTGGGTTCGGTAGAAGTGCGGCCGCAATTCCCAATCGCTGTTTCATTCCTAATGAGTAAGTTTTAAACTTTGAACCACCACGATCTGCTAAATCCACTTTTTCAAGTAGTTGATCGACTCTTGAAAGTGGAAAGCCACCAAGTTCTGCCAATACTTTTAGATTTTCGCGTCCCGACAAAGCTGGATAAAAGGCTGGGCCTTCAATCATCGCACCGACGTGTGGCAAGTATTTTTCAGGATGTGAAATGCTCTCTCCCAAAACAGTTGCAGTCCCACCTGAAGGTGAAATCAGCCCCAACAACATTCGAATCGTTGTTGTTTTGCCCGAACCGTTTGGGCCAACAAAACCACAAATTGAGCCTTCGGGGACTAAGAAGTTTCCGTGCGATAGCGCTGCTCGATCACCATATATCTTCGTTAAATCGGTGGCTGATATCGCCGCTTTTTCCATGGTTTCATCCTATCTACTAAACTTTTCGCATGACTCATCAGAATCGTCCTTGGGGATATTCCAATTCCAATGATTCCACTCATTCCCCTGACGGAGATTTACCTGACTGGCAGTTACATGAAGAAACACTTGCAGTAAGAGCTGGTTTAGCTAGATCTGGTTTCGGTGAAACTGGCGAAGCAATGTATTTAACAAGCGGTTACACATATGACACAGCAGAACAAGCAGTTCATTCGTTTACCGATGAGATCGATCATTTTGTTTACAGTCGCTATGCAAATCCAACAGTTTCAATGTTCGAACAACGGCTTGCAGCAATCGAAGGTGCGGAATTCTGTGTTGCTACTGCATCTGGAATGTCAGCAATGTTTGCATCAATCGCTTGTATGGTCGAAGCAGGAGACCGTATTGTTGCCGCCGCTTCAATGTTTAGTTCTTGTTATGTAGTGCTCTCTGAGATCCTTCCTAAATGGGGAATTAAAGTCGAATTTGTTAAAGGAAACGATAAGAAGGTCTGGGAGAAAGCTTTAAGCGAGAAAACTAAAGTTGTATTTATTGAGACTCCAAGCAACCCAATGTTAGAAATTGTAGATTTGAAAATGGTTAGCGATTTGGCACATAACGTTGGGGCAACCGTGATTGTTGACAATGTAATGGCATCCCCTGTTCTGCAGAAGCCGCTACAACATGGTGCGGATGTAGTTATGTATTCTGCGACAAAACATATTGATGGACAGGGTCGAGTTCTTGGTGGTGCAATTCTTGGTGGCTTTGACTACATTCAAAATTACTTGAATCCTTTCATTAGACATACCGGTCCAACTCTTAGTGCGTTTAATGCTTGGGTGCTTGTGAAGTCACTCGAAACTCTCTCGATGCGAGTTGGCAAGATGAATGAGAGTGCGCAACAGCTTGCAGAATTCTTAGCGGAACAACCAAAGGTATCTTCCGTTAATTATCCTGGTCTTAAGTCACACAGTGGTTATGAAATTGCCCAGAAACAAATGTTGGGCGCTGGAACAACTTTGAGTTTTGAAATAGCTGGCGGATCAAAAGAGCTATTTAAGGTTATGGATGCGCTAAAAGTTATAGATATTTCTAATAATTTAGGAGATAGCAAATCTCTCATTACTCATCCAGCTTCAACTACTCACCGCAGATTAGATCAGGTAACTCGTGAATCTATGGGAATTACAGATTCTTTAGGTCGCTTATCCGTAGGTTTGGAACACTCTTCGGATTTGATTAAGGATTTACAACAAGCGCTGCGATAACAAGAAGTAATGAATAAACGCTTAAGTATGTGATTGACCATTGAAACAACTTTGCCGCAGCTTTATTTGAATCAGGCCCATCAATCTTTAGTAATTCCCGGCCAAACCCAAGCGCAATTACGACTGTAATAACCCAACACCACCATGGAAGTTTTTCGCTCCAATTCACGCCAAGGGAAGCCAGAACCATTCCTATCGTATGGAACCACATCTGTTTCTCAACAGATTTAATCGATGCAACGACTGGCAACATCGGGATTCCTGCTGCTGCGTAATCATCACGATATTTGATTGCTAAAGCCCAGAAATGTGGTGGGGTCCAGAAGAAAATAACCAAGAAGAAGAGCCATGCAGTTAATGACAAGGAATTTGTTACTGCAGCCCAACCGATTAGAACTGGCATGCATCCAGCAATTCCACCCCAAACAATATTCTGCGATGTTCGCCGTTTAAGTCCGATGGTGTATCCAAAAACATAAAAAATAATTGCTGCCGCAGTCAGAACTGTTGCCCACAACGTTGTGAATACTGAGAATATTGTCAGCGAAACAATAGTTAGGGCTGATGCGAAAATAAATGCTTGAGTTTCACTTATTGCACCACTGACTATTGGGCGCTTAGAAGTACGCACCATTAAGCGATCAGAATCAACTTCAATAATCATATTAAATGCATTGGATGCCCCCGCAGCAAGAGTTCCACCAACCAAAGTCGCAATAGTTAATCCAAGAGGCGGCACACCTTTTGCGGCAAGAAATAGTGCTGGCAATGTGGTCACTAATAACAGTTCTACAACTCGCAATTTCATCAGAGCGATATAAGGCGAGATTTTTAGATTGCGCACGTACCTAGCCTACTGCCGCTATTTCAAGCGGTTTAGCTATAGTTGCCAACATCTTGTCAATTATCTTTCGTGCGCGGTCCCGGGAATTTTCGGTTGGATTAACACGATTTGCGATAACCGCAAAGACATATTCACTTTCTCCAGCTTCAACATACCCAGCCAAAGTTACGGATCTATTTATCCAACCAGTTTTAGCTTTGACTAAACCTTTTGCGGCAGAACCATATTCATGAAACCTCTTTTTTAAAGTTCCAGTTTTACCAGAAAGTGGGAGACCGTCATAAATCGCTTGAAATTGTGGTTCACTTCTAATCTTCAGCAATAGCTCAGCAATTGTTCTGACAGAAACTCGGTTTTCACGTGAAAGCCCACTTCCGTCAAAAACCTTTAATCCAGTTGAATCAATATCTAATAATTCCAAAGTTTCTTCGAAGGCCATATTCAAACTGTCATCATCACGCGAATAACCCATCTCAACGGCAGCATTTCGAGCTAAGCGATCGGCTAAAACATTATCGCTCCACAGAAGTGTAAATTCCAAGATTTCGCGCAATGTGGGCGAAGTTATTCTTGCAATCTCTGTTGGTTCTTGGCCAGGGACTACTGGTGGTTTGGAAATTCTTTCGAATTTTATTTTATTTCCATAAAAAGTTCTTAAGCTCTTAACGTCTGCATCAAACATTCCATTGAACTTAATTTTTAAGCCAGAGTAACCATCACGATTTTTCACCGCTTCATTAATAAGTTTTGTAGATAATGCGCGCTTAAATTTCTTTGAGTCTCGCGAGCTAGTTGTCAGCCAAGGATCACGCTCTCCTTGCATCATAAAAACATCTGGGTCATCGGTTGAACTAATAGTTGTGTGGAAAACTTTCTCTGGCCCGAAAGCTGTTATGGCTGCAGTCGCTGAAATTAGTTTCAGGACTGACGCCGGAGCCCGTGGTACATCTGCTAAATCTGAATAGATTTCAGTCTGCGTTGTTGGATCAAAAACGATGATTCCTGGTTTTGCAAGAGTGGGTGAAGTAGCAAGTTTTTTAAACGAACTAGGAACTGAAAGCGCGTGTGCATTTGGTGCTGACGATGCCAAAAGACCAATAATTGATGTAACGGATATTATTTTTCGTAGAAGCAATTTATTTCACAACCTTCTTGCTAAATCTGCCTTGCGAGATTGCTGCTCCAAGAATAACAATTGCACCACCAACTGGCTCGTGCCAAGAAATATGTTCACCTAAGAAAATCCATCCAATAAACACCGCAACAACTGGGGTTAGGTAAGTAACAGAACTAGCAACAGAACTTCCTGCTCGTTCAACTATTTGAAAATTCCAGATATAGGCCAGGCCGCTACCGAAGATCCCAAGTGCCATCATTGCAAGGACCGGGCCGAAACGATATTCATTCTTAGCGATGCCATCCACTAGATAAAATGGAAGAAGTGTTATGGCGCCTGCAGTTACTTGGCCCGCAGCAAGTGCTTCTGCCCGCAATTTTAACGGAGTTAAATACTTTTTGATTATTGGAAATGAAAGACCATAGCAAGTGATTGCAGCTAGAAGCGCAATGACGCCACTTGTTGAACCAGCACCAAGCCCATTCCAAATACCTAATACTGTCAAAACTCCAATTCCACCAAGGATCAAACCAATAATATGTTGGGCTGCGATTTTCTCAGATCTAAAAAATATAAAAAGGAATAAAAGAGTTGTTAAAGGCGTACAAGCATTAATGATTCCAGCAAGAACTGTTGTAACTTGTTGCTGGGCATATGCAAATAAAAATCCAGGGAAAACATTTAGAAGCAGTGAAACGACCCAGAGAATAAACCAAGTTTTTGGATCAGTTGGAAGTTTGATGCCACGAATTTTTACAATAAGCAGCAGAATCATTGCGCCAAGGGCGCATCTTCCAAAAGCAACTCCAACCGGGTTTAGGAATTCAAGCCCTAATTTGATAAAGACAAAGGAAGATCCCCAAACTAAGCCAAGTAGTAAATAAATAGGGAGCCAGGATTTTTGCTTCATGCAAACTCCCCCTAATGTTTGGGTATGACTACCGCCGAAATTGGACCTGGGGAATTCTATCCAGTGGTTGGGGTTGGTCCGCATCCAAAACCTTGGCCGCAAGCAAATCATTTTGATCCAGAGCTTCTTGCAAACGGAGACCGCAGAAATGTTTTAGATCACTACCGTTATTGGAGCGTAGAAGCGATAGTCGCTGATTTAGACACGAAGCGACATGATTTACAGATTGCAATTGAAAATTGGCAACATGATTTAAATATCGGATCAGTAGTTCGCACTGCAAATGCATTTAACGTTTCTAAAGTCCACATCGTTGGCAAGCGCGATTGGAACAAGCGTGGCGCAATGGTTACGGATAAATATTTGCATGTATTGCACCATCCAACTGTTGGTGATTTTCAAATTTGGTGTAACGAAAATGGTGTTCCGATAATTGGCATTGATAACTTGCCAATATCTAAAGAGTTAGAAACTACGAAATTGCCAGAGAAATGTGTCCTATTCTTCGGACAAGAGGGTGCCGGAATGTCGGATGAAGCCGTAGATATATGTGAAACAGTTCTTGCGATTAGACAATATGGTTCTACAAGATCAATGAATGCCTCTGCTGCTGGTGCAATTGCTATGTATGCCTGGGCAATGCAACACCTAAATAATTAATCTTCTTTAATTACTTCTTCTACTGCCTTTATACGTCGTCGAATCTCTTCAGCCTCATCTTCTCGGCCCAATGAATAAAGAACGTCAGCCATTCGGCCTTCAATTTCCAAGATAAATTCGAAATCTTTATTCTCATTATCGGTAGCAATTTCCAGAACGCGATCTAACGTGTTTAGCCCCTCTTCACCCTGTCCGGCAACTATTTGAGCTTTTCCTAATTCTAAAAGGGAATATGTTTCGCGATAATGGTCATGCGCGGTGACGAAGACATCCAAAGATTTCTGTGCCGAAATTAGGGCTGCTTCGCCATCGCCAATCTCGATTAGGCAGTGTGCAATTTTCTGATCGCACCTGGCAACATTTATAACTTCTTTTAACTTCTTAAACAAGGCACGCGCTTCTTGAAATGATTCCAAAGCTTCACCATAATTTTTTAATTCCCGCTGTGCGCATCCAATTAAATGTAAATCATTTGCGGCGCCACTGTCATTTCCATCAACTAAATGCTCTTGAACACAATCAGACATACATTCAATTGTCTTCTCATATTCCTTGGAAGAGAACCACCATTCACCAAGTGTGCAAGCTAAATCAATTGCTAATGGTGATTTGGATTCGCGTAGCAAATCAACGGCTTTGCTCATTGCATTTGCTGCTTCACTCATTCGCTTTAATTGATTTAAGTTATATCCAATTGCAGAATATGCCTGAGCTAAACCATCTGATGGAACGACTGAACCAAGTTCGGTGTAAATATCGCGAGCAGTTTCTGCAAGTGCGAGCGCTTCGTCGTATTGCCCACGCGCATAAATTCGAGCGCTCAATTCATAGTAAGTATTTGCGCGATCTAGGCCTTGGGTTTCTGGAATCCGCTCCCAGAGCATCTCTTCGGTGACGATATCGTCCGTTGAATCCTCGTCCTCGCTCATGAGAAAGACTCTAGCAATACCTATCGCCTTGTGCATCGACAGGGGTATAGTTCCGACACGTGCGTTTCTTAAATATTCCTAGCCACGACCTGACCTATGACGATGTCTTTATGGTCCCCAGCTCATCGCAAATTGCCAGCCGCATGGATGTAGACCTTTCAACACATGATGGCACTGGAACAACAATCCCGATTGTCGTTGCAAACATGACCGCAATCTCCGGGCGCCGAATGGCTGAAACTATTGCCCGACGTGGTGGCATGGCAGTAATTCCACAGGATATTCCCATTGAAGTTGTTAGTGATGTACTTAAGTGGGTCAAGTCAAGACATACTTTTTTTGATACTCCAGTAACACTTTCACCAACTGAAACAGTTGCTGATGCTGTCGACTTAATTAATAAGCGGGCACACGGCGCTTTAATTGTTGTTGAAGATGGCAAGCCGGTTGGAATCGTTACTGAGGCTGACTGCGAACGAGTTGATCGCTTCACTCAACTTCAACTAATTATGAGTAAAGATTTAGTTACTGTGCCAGATTCAATTGAACCCCGCGAAGCTTTTGAATTTCTAAATACCCAACGTCGACGCCTTGCGCCTGTAGTAGATAAGAGTGGAAAGCTAGTCGGAATTCTCACCCGAACTGCTGCGCTACGTGCGACTCTCTACCAGCCTGCACTTGATGCAGGTAAAAATTTAGTAATTGCATGTGCGGTTGGAATCAATGGTGACGTTGCTGCTAAAGCTAAGGCACTTATCAAAGCTGGTGCTGACGTACTAGTTGTTGACACTGCACATGGACACCAAGTAAAAATGATTGAGGCTCTTAAATTAATTCGGGCCCTAAAGCCAAATATTCCAATCGTTGCTGGAAATGTTGTTACTGCTGAAGGAACTAAAGCGTTAATTGATGCTGGTGCAGATATCGTCAAAGTTGGAGTTGGTCCTGGTGCAATGTGCACAACTCGGATGCAAACCGGTGTTGGACGTCCACAATTTTCCGCAGTTCTTGAATGCGCAGCCGAAGCAAAGAAGCACGGGAAACATATTTGGGCAGATGGTGGAGTTCGTCATCCCCGCGATGTTGCACTTGCACTTGCTGCTGGAGCATCACAAGTAATGATTGGATCTTGGTTTGCTGGCACTTTTGAATCGCCTAGCGATTTAAATAAAGATGCAACTGGTCGCCTATATAAAGAATCATTTGGAATGGCCTCTGCGCGCGCAGTTGCTGCAAGAACTTCAAATGATGGCGCATTTGATCGCGCCCGAAAGGCGCTATTTGAAGAGGGTATTTCCTCATCTCGTATGTATATAGATCCCGCACGACCTGGAGTTGAAGATTTACTTGATGAGATTATTGCCGGTGTTAGATCTTCATTTACTTATGCAGGTGCAACAAGTATCAGTGATTTTGCAGATCGCGCCGTTGTTGGAATTCAGTCGGCTTCTGGTTATGCCGAAGGGCGTCCACTTCATACAAGTTGGTAATCAAACTTCTCGCTCTTGTCTTTTAATATTTTTTCTAGATAATAAGATATGTCCGAAAAAGCCAATCGCC
>CAXNFK010000022.1:0-13931 GCA_964201775.1 Candidatus Nanopelagicaceae bacterium | reverse complement strand
AATTCCAAATGCAACTGCCAGAACTTTCCACTCCGCTGCGATAAAACAATTAATGTATTTCTGGCCCTATGCCTTTGGTGGTTCATTTCCCTCGTTATTAACAATGAAATCTGGTGCAATCGCAGAAGCGTTAAACCGCACAGATTCATCGCTAGCTCCGCAAACCTCTACCTTGCGAGAGATTGCAAGTGAGATTGAATGGGCAAAAGTTTTAGAGATCTCACCTGATGAATATGTCGAATCGGCGCTTGGTGCCGGACGGACACTACGAATTCCTAATAACAAACCTGACAAAGCAAATTTCGAAGATATTTCCAAGGTTTATCAGGCATATGAAACTTTGAAACAACAAGAGCGAGCAATTGATTTTGAAGATGTTCTCCTGCTTACAGTCGGGATGTTGGAAGAGGATCGCGATGTTCGAGAACGAGTGCGCGATCAGTATCGTTATTTAACTGTTGATGAATACCAAGATGTTTCACCATTACAACAACGATTGTTAAATCTGTGGCTTGGCAATCGTGATGATATTTGCGTTGTTGGAGATGCCGCACAGACTATTTATTCATTCGCTGGTGCCAGCTCCGCATTTTTACTCGGCTTCACAACACGTTTTCCAAACGCTCAAGTTATTCGATTATCTCGCGGTTATCGTTCAACCCCAGAAATTATTGGAACCGCTAATGCCATCTTGCGCCAAGGCGGAATGATTGGTGAACATAGCCATGAACTTGCATCAATGAATGAACATGGCGCCAAACCTGAAATAGCAAAATTTGATTCAAATGCCGGAGAAGCAAATTACATCGCTAAGAAGATTTCAGAACTTCGCGCTAAAGCAGGCGAGCATGTTGAAGTTGCGATACTGACGAGAACAAATGCGCAATTGGATATATTCGAGCGCGAACTTCGTAGCGCCGGAATCGAATCTCAAATAAAGAGCTCTGAAAAATTCTTCGAGCGAATTGATGTTAGAGATGCAATGCGAGTTATTAGAAGTGCATCGGTTCTGCCAACTGAAGGTGGAAATTGGTACGACGATTTAGTAGCGGTACTGCGCCCCTTTGGTGATACCGATTATGTCCACGCATTTTTAGCGTTGGCCAAATCCATGCAAGAGTCCATGGAAGACAGCGCAACAACGCTGCGCACTTATCTTCGCGAACTAGAAGATCGAGCCGAACAGAACAACCCGCCGACCTTGCCTGGAGTGGTGCTATCAACTTTGCACGCTGCAAAAGGGTTGGAATGGGACCATGTTTTCTTGGCTGGCGTTAGCGATGGAATTTTGCCGATGGGCAACGACGTCGAAGAAGAGCGCAGGCTTTTCTATGTAGGCCTTACTCGAGCAAAGAACCAGCTTCACCTCTCGTATTCGGGAACCCCAAGCCCATTTCTAAGCGGAATTAATTAACTTGCGCCGATGATGTGGCGTGAGTTACCCTTCTCCACATGTCACAACAACTCGCTCTAATAGCAGGCACACGCAGTCTTTCTGCTGTGTCGATTTCTGCTGCTAATTGGCGCTCGAATTCCGTTGTTGGGGCATCAACAAATAAGCCATCAACACATAAGCATTTTGCCTTCGCTGCTACCTATGCAGCCTATGCAAAGCGCGGATCCTGGAGCTCTATCGGCTAACCGATAGTTAAAAGCCCCAGGGCCGCAAATCCTTTTAAAGGATTCGCGGCCCTTTTGCTTTTCTACCAGCCGCCAGATTTCCAAGAAATCTATCCATCCGGATAACGCAATCAAACCAACCTAAACCAACCAAGAGAAAGCCAAACGAGAAAAAACGGAGGTGAGAACAGTGACTGTTCTCTTCAGCGAACTATTAGTACCAGGATGGGCCGAAGGCCCAGATGCAAAGATTGGCGTAACTGCATTTGCAGATAGCGCTACGAAGCTTCCCTGCCATGCAGCAGATCCAGAGACCTTCTTCGCAGAAAGCCAAGCCGAAATTTCGTATGCCAAGGCGCTCTGTGGTGAATGTCCGATGCGAGCCAAGTGCCTAGAAGGCGCAATCTCTCGTGCCGAGCCTTGTGGGATTTGGGGCGGTGAATTGTTTGAAGATGGCAAGGTCATTCAAGCGAAGCGCACTGCGGGCAGACCGCGGCTTGCACCAGTCGGCGAAAAGCAGGCCCAGTTGGCCAGCTAACCAATTCCTAAAATGAAATATGCATTTCCCAAAATGAAATATGCATTTCCCAAAATGAAATATCCATTCTCTACAAATGCGATAGTCATTCTCGATTAATCAGATAATCGGTCAGATCAGACGCTGGCAGCCACAAGATAAATGTGGTTGCCAGTATCTGTATCCAACGCTTTCATCCTCCGAAGTTTCAAAATTCAACGGATCAAATAAATTCAAAGTCAGGGTTGTGCCTATCAGCCTAGGAGCATTTATCGGCCTTGGCGCTTTAGCTTGGACACCAACCCCGCCATCCGCACCATTCAAGTTAACGGATGCGCAGTATTCAATAACGTAAGTTGCAAGCAACCCAGTCAGAAACGCAACTTGGGCGGAAGGAATTTCCAAACCTCTTGTTTCTTCACTGTCTAGAGCCGACAAAAATTCAAATGAACTGTGATGAGGAAATTGTTCAGCACGCCAGAGATTCAAGCAGTTAAGGCAAGGTGTCTTTCCGGGCAACACAATTGGGCCAAGGATAATTTTATTTTCAATTAAATTAGAAACTACTAAGTGGGGAATTTCCTCACTCATCCACTGCTGCATAATCTCTTGGGGGATTGATTCGGTAGAAATAATAAAATTTGGATGTACTGGAAATTCGAGATTTTCAGCCGGAAACAGTTGGGAATTTCTTGCTATGTCTGCGATAACTAATGTTTTTCTAAGCCCAACATCGCTGCCCCGGATCGCCAGGCCGCAAACTTCATCGGGTGATATTTGAACTAGCGAATCGTTGTTAGTGGAACCCGATCGGTCAATTATTTTTATTATGCTAAATCCACTGGCTTGTAGCACTCCGAAAAGCGAAAGCGCCAAACGATTGCGTCCGTAGATAACCAGGGAAAAATTTCGCCGCTCACCAATAAGTGCTTGTGAGCCTTTTTCGATATTTACTGCAGGGTGCCAGCCAGATAGATTTTCTTCAGCCTGCATGCGATTAAATGAATTAACTAGATTGACCGGTAACAAATCACTTTTACCAGTTGCGCCCTTATCTGTCTTGTGCTTATTCCTCACCAGCTGTGCTAACAGAGACTCCGCTCGAAATTCAATTAGATTTGCATCATTAAGCACCTGCAAAAAATTAATTATCTCTTTTTTACCTGCATCTGGTGCAGGAACTAGTTTGGAATCAATTCTGAATCCAGTTGCATTTACCGAAACTATTCGAAGAATCTGTTCTAAAGATTGGCTGCCATCTAGGCGTTGCAGTAATTGAGAAGCAATTTCGTTTTTTATTTCAATCCCGCGGTGGCTAAACCCAACATAAATATTGTTGCTGCCTTGTTGATTGTTCTCGTCATTGAATTTAAAAAACTTCACCCCTGGCCGGAGTTTTGGAAAGGCCTTAGGATCAAACAACTCTAGATTTTCTAATTCGTTATGGGTCATATCCGCGAGTATTTAGCAGATGCAATTATTAGGCTTACTGCCCAGGTTATTTTGTGGAAATCGATCTCTAATTTCAGCGGGCTGTGCTTGCCATTTCACCCGTCTACAACTTCGGACAAGGCCACCAAAATAAAAACACCCCCGCACTTTCGTGAAGGGGTGTTTAAATTATTTGTTAATTAAACTTTAGTTAATTACGCCTTACCGAGAATACGGTTAACTTTTGTTCCGCATACTGGGCAGATGCCTTGTGCCATACGGCGACCAGACTCAGAGACTTTAACGTGGCCTTCAAAAGCACGCTTCTCTTTGCACTTAACGCAGTAGGCCTCACCCTTATATTCTTCAGCCATTTTGACCCTCCAATCGCCGCACTCTCAAAAGTTCGGGGATATCCCAAACCCTGCGTGCGTATGGACTCACCATACCCCCGAACACGCTCAGAAGCGGGGATTTCACGCCTGAATTGTGGGTAACTCGAGTATTTCCTCGGGCGAACCCACAGATCCAGCCTCATATCCCTCTAAAAAGGCCTCAGCCCGCTCTTTCTCGGGATATCTCTCCAATAACTCTTGGAAGTCATCCCCATGGCCAGCAATGCGAAGATGAATCAATTCGTGGAAGAGCACATATCGCAGGGCGTAATCCGGCGCATTATTTAATCTTTCGGAAATTCTGATTGTTTTATCCACTGTTGTGCAAGATCCCCAGCGCTCGCGCATTACTCGCCAAGTTACCGAGATAGGGCGTTCATTAAATTCAGGTAAGAACTCTGCCAAAAGTTGGTCACACATCTCAAATAACGCACCATCGCTCTTGCGCAAGCGATTCTCACGCTTTAAAACCAGGTCAATCATCTCTGGAATAACGTCAAACTCTTGGCGCCTGCTCAATCGATCAGGAATATGTATTTCGATCACACCATTTTGACGAAAAGCGTGAAGTGTTCGCTTCCGCCTCGAGCTTCGTATCACCCTAAATTCTGGAAGCCTTGAAAGTAGCTCTTCATGTTCTTTTTTGATTGATTTTTTTGGGGTGAGGGCCGGCATATTGGGAAAGATATCGGCAAAAATTTCGCCTTGAATAAAGTTTTCCACCGCATTCGAATTCTCGATATTAATTCCCTCGTTATCCCCAGAACTCAAAGAGTTATCAACTGCTTATACACAAGTTTATCAACAGCCTAATAAAAATAAGCGGATGGCACGGCGTTTAATGAATTTATTTACTAATGATATTGCGCCAGTTAAGTTGATTATGGGCTCTGATTACTTTAGGTTCTAGCCACGAAGTTCTCGGATAACCGTTCATTGTTTGCAAGGGGAAGGCAAACAAAGAATTGTGCGCCCGGGGACTTCGCTTTTTTATTAAAGGCCCGAGAGATCATCGGGAACGATTGTGCTACCCAAGAATTTCTTAACATCTGATAAATCTTCGGCTCTGGGCAAGAACGCAGGATCTTCCCAGCGCTTATCTCGCTCCGATAGTCCAATTTCACTTTCAACATCAAACCAGAAGAGCGAACACTCGCGCATTTTTCTTGGCGAAACCTCTAAACCTAAAAGAGTGGCGAACAATTGTTGAGTTGGAGATTTTGTAGCGCGGCCTCTGCGCAATGTTTCACTAAGCGCCGGGAAGGATGGCAGTCGATCGCCAATAGCTTTAGTTGAAACGTATTCAATCCAACCTTCAATTAGCGCCAAAATCATTTCGAGCTTTGCAAGCGCAGCATCTTGGGAAGGACTCTGCTCTGGTTTAAAAAGCCCAGCAGATATTGCAACAGAAATAGATTCCGGATTATTGATATCTAATTCACCGGTTTCTAAGGCACGTTCGGCTTGCTCCTGAATTGAATCAATATCAATCTTTATACCTGCGCCATATGCGGTTATGGCATCTTGAATGTATTGCGATAACCATGGTGCATGTGAAAATAGCCTTGATGCAGCAGCTTCACGAACCGCAAGAAAAATGCGGACTTCATCGATTGGAATTTCCAGGCCTTCTGCCCATTTTGAAATGTTCTGCGGAATCAATCTGGCTTCATTTACTCCAAATAGCGGAATAGCAATGTCGTTCGAACCAGTAATTGATACTGCTAATTGCCCAACAGATGTTCCAAGTTGGCTTGCGATTAGTGAACCCATGAAGGCCCGCATGATTGGTGCAACCGCTGCGAGTTCTGGGACCGCATCCGCCTCGTTTATTGAGGTCTCCTTCAAGACATTTGTTAAGGCGCCAGCCATTCCATCCGCAAGCGGCTCAATCATCTTCGCCCAATTTGAAACAGTTGAATCTAACCAATCACGCCGACTCCAAGCAGGCAGATTGGATCTTGATAGCGCTGGAAAATTTGTTGCTTCATCCAACCAAGTGTTTGCGATATCTAATGCAACTTGGGAATCGGCAATATCTTGAGATCCAACCGGAAGATCTCCCTGACTTGAAACAAATTTTCGCGCAACATCTCGAAGCACATCAGGTGAAATAAGTGGCCCAACAGAACCCGCGTTATTAGCAGCGGCAAAAAGTGTTTGTGGATTCAAGCCAAAATTAGATAGCTGCTCAAAGAGCTCTTTGAAGTTCGGATTGTTTTCTGGATCGTTGGGATCACTTGGATTGCCCGGCCCAAACCCGAAGTTATTGCTCATCAATTAATCCCTTCCATTTTTCGCAATTGCTTTTTAGCTATTGGTAAGGTAACCAAAGTTGATAGAAGTTTCTTCCCCATCCGCTTAAAATTTTTGGCCTTTTAATTCGCTAGAGCCCAAAGGCTTGGCTGAAGCGGGAAATTGTCAGCCGAAGTTGTTACGCTAAGGGCTAAGTCAGTGAAATTCATGAATTTAGGGGTAGAAAAATTGCAGATGATTTTTGCGGCTACGGCTTCAAGTAGCTCAGCATTTGCCGCCCTCATCTGGTGGTTGGTTCCATTCTTTGCCGTCCTCGGTGCGATTATTTACGTTACTTGGGTGGCCAAGTTCAAGGATAAATATGCCAACGAAACTAATCGATCAGTAACTAAATTCCAGAGTTTCCAAGATAGTTTCCGCGATGACACCACACCCAATTCCTAGATATCTTTCAAAGCCACCACTTTTTTTCCTCTTTCTAGTTTTTCTTTTCGCGCTAGTCGCCCCGATGCCATTCGCCATAATTTCACCTGGCCCAGTGACCGATCTTTTAAGCAAAGGGCTAAAGATAGATAACGCAATTGCGACCAAAGGCAAGTTGTATTCGCTCTCAGTTTTTGTAACAAACCCAGATAGCAGACCGCCCGGAATAATGATTTTGGAATCATGGCTAAGAGGTGATTCGGTTGTTATTCCAAGTGAAGTTGTTTACAAGGAAGGCGAAACTACGAAATCTGCTAATGCGCAAGGCAAGAAAGAAATGCTTAAGTCCGAAGAAACTGCTGCAATCGCTGCCGCTAACTTTCTAAAGAGTGCGCAGCCAGGCAAGCCCCTGGATTGGAAAATCTCAGATATAAAATTTGTAATGAAGAGAGTTGGTGGGCCAAGTGCCGGACTCGCATTTTCACTTGCGCTAATCGCAAAACTTTCAAACCCCGAGTTAATTGCTGGAAGAAGCATTGCGGTGACAGGGGCAATCAGTGAATCTGGTCGGGTCGGAAGCATTGGCGGAATAGATCAGAAGTTAATTGCGGCGAAAAGTGCTGGGGCAACAATTGTTCTGATGCCGATGGCAAATTGCCGAGATATAACGGTATCCACGAATGGCTTGCAGGTGATTCCTGTGAATAACCTTAGTGAAGCATTTCACGGATTAATTGACCCATCGGCTGCAAAATCTATGCGCTGCCCAGCCTGACTTATTTGCTGGACTCGGTAGAGTATGGACATGAGTTCATTTCAATTTCCAGGCAATCCATTCTCGAATACACCAAGATCACAGAACCCATTGCGTCCGAAACGTCCAGGACCTTTTGCTCTCACCGCAATCGCACTTGTAATAATCGGTTCTGTTCTTGTGGGAATGAGCGGCTTTTATGCCGATTTCCTCTGGTTTCGATCAGTTGATTTTCAATCTGTCTGGAGCACAGTACTTGTAACAAAAATATCGCTATTCATTTTCTTCGGATTAATAACATCGCTATTCATAACATCTAATATTTATTTAGCCTTTAGAAGTCGTCCACTATATGCACCAGTTTCAATTGAAGCCGATAACTTGGAGAGATACCGCGGACAATTAGAACCAATTCGTCGCTGGGTCTTGCTTGCAATCGCACTTGGTTTCTTTTATTTCGCTGGAACTTCTGGCGTTGCGCTCTGGGAAAAATGGCTTCAGTTTAGAAATGCAACTTCCTTTGGAGTTAAAGATGCGCAATTCGGTTTGGATATCTCATTCTTCATATTTAGATTACCGTTCTATGAAGCACTAATTGCGTGGGCAATTTCAACTTTAGTTCTCACAATTATTGCAACAGCTGCGGTTCATTATTTGTATAGCGGAATCAGGTTGCAGGTTGCTGAAGATAAAACAACAGTTGCGGCTCGTGTTCAACTTTCAGTCCTACTTGGAATTTTTGTTTTGATAAAAGCTGTTGCTTATTGGTTTGATCGCTTCGCACTTGAATTAAAAGAGGGAAGACTAATTACTGGACTGTCATACAGTGATGTAAATGCCTTGCTTCCAGCAAAGGGCATCTTGGCTGGTATTTCTGTAATCTGCGCACTTCTCTTCTTTGCAAACATTATTCGTCGCTCTTGGGTTCTTCCAGCAGCGGGTGTAAGCCTTCTAGTTATATCTTCAGTATTAATCGCTGGGGTTTATCCAGCTGCGATTCAACAGTTCCAAGTAAAGCCAAGTGAATCCTCAAAGGAAGCGCCATATATTCAGCGCAATATTGAAGCAACTCGCGCCGCTTATGGATTAAGTGATGTCAAAGTTAGTGATTATCAAGCGACAATTGAAACATCTGCTGGTCAGTTAAAGAATGATGCTGCAACAATTTCAAATATTCGCCTGCTTGATCCAACTGTAGTTCCATCAACATTTCGTCAGCTACAACAAATTAAGCCTTACTACAGCTTTGCAGATTCACTGGATGTTGATCGATACACAGTCGATGGTGCAAAACGTGATTCTGTAGTTGCGGTTCGCGAATTAAACATCGAGGGCAATCCAGCTCGAAATTGGATTAACGACCACTTGGTTTACACACATGGATTCGGATTTGTATCTGCCTTTGGTAACACAATTGACGCGGATGGAAAGCCAACATTTAGCGTTGGAGATATTCCACCAACTTCTGGTCTTGGAAAATTCCAGCCAAGAATTTACTTTGGTGAGAACGTTCCAGATTATTCAATCATTGGCGGCGCTCAAGGTGGAAGCCCAACCGAACTTGACTATCCAGATGATAAATCTGCAAATGGTCAGAAGAACTACACATACACCGGCAAGGGTGGCGTCCCAATGGGATCCCTGTTTACTCGCCTACTTTTCGCGATTAAATATCAAGAACAGCGCATCGTTCTTTCAAACTTAATTAATTCTGATTCAAAAATACTTTTCGATCGTAATCCAAGTCAGCGCGTTTCAAAGGTAGCACCTTGGCTAACACTTGATGGAAACATTTATCCAGCAATTGTTGATGGTCGTATTTTGTGGATTGTTGACGGATATACAACTAGCAATGCCTACCCATATTCAAAGAAGACAAACTTGGCAGTAGCAACAACAAACACCGTATCAACGAATTCGACTGCTGTTGCATCTCTTGCGAATAGGAATATCAGCTATATTCGAAATTCAGTTAAAGCAACTGTGGATGCATATGACGGCACCGTAAAGCTTTACCAATGGGATACCAAGGATCCAGTCCTCGCGACATGGAGTAAATCATTCCCAGGAACAGTGACGCCAAAGAGCGCAATGTCGAAGTCATTGCTTGAACACATCCGTTACCCAGAAGATTTATTTGGAGTTCAACGTGATGTATTAAGCACTTATCACGTCAAAACTGCTGATGCATTTTACGGTGGCCAAGATTTCTGGCGCGTTCCAACTGACCCATCATCATTGGGTGCAAATGCTGGAATCCAACCTCCTTATTACATGACTCTTAAATTACCTGGTGAAGAAAAGGCAGCATTCTCAATCACTTCATCATTTGTTCCCCGTGGAAATCGCCAGAACTTAACGGCCTTTGCAGTTGTTAATTCAGATAACGGCCCTGATTATGGAAAAATTTCAGTGCTGCAACTTCCACGTTCAACTAACATTTCTGGACCATCGCAAGTTGCATCAAACTTTGAAGCAAAACCAGAAGTAGCCCAAGCACTTTCATTACTTCGCCAAGGCGGATCTGATGTTGTTCTCGGAAACCTTCTAACACTTCCAGTAGGTGGCGGTTTGCTTTATGTGCAACCAGTTTATGTTCGCGCAACTGCAAACAATTCTGCGTATCCACTTTTGCAGAAAGTACTCGTCTCATTTGGTGATGTAATCGGTTTCGACAACACACTTAAGGGTGCGTTAGATCAAGTCTTTGGTGGAAATTCGGGAACTGTTTTGAATAACACTTCACAAACCACAGATAATGGTTCTACGACAACTGTTAGCAGTTCGTTGAAGTCTGCACTTGCAAGTGCACAATCAGCGTTAGCTGATTCGCAAGCGGCACTTAGAAGGGGCGATTTCACTGCTTATGGCAAGGCACAAGATCGTTTGAAAGCCGCGATTGCTGCTGCAATCTCTGCACAAAAGTAATTTCGCAAAAGTAATTTGGGTTATTAAACCTTTCGGCATAAGATTGCCGAACCGACGCGGGGTGGAGCAGCTCGGTAGCTCGCTGGGCTCATAACCCAGAGGTCATAGGTTCAAATCCTGTCCCCGCTACCAATCAAAACAAGTCGATGGCTTACGGAAAACACACCGTAGGCCAGACCATCAATAGCTAAGACAAAAACACTTTCACCTGCAGCATGTGCACTTTCTACTTGTGCAGAAATTATCTCTGGGAATTTAGCGGTTGCTCTAACCATCGCCAGACTCGGTCCCAGAAGCGCAGTGCGAGATTTTCCATTGAGAATCACTCGAGCAGCAATTCCTTGAATCGGGGATTGGTTCCACTGTGTAAAAGCAATTGGCGCAACTTGTTTGGCTTCCAAATAACTAGCAATAGCCAACATCGCCTTATGTTGATCTGATGGATTCTCTGCCATCTCTGCTGAATTTTCCAATTTTGTTAAATGTTCGCGTAGCCCAACAATTAAAGTCAGCGAAACAGTTTGTAGAACTGAATTTTCTAAGACGCTATCCGGATCGCTTTTATAAGGGCTAGATTCGAAGAGTTCATTTTCAACTTCAAAGATCTCTTCGTATTGTGGCTCCGGCGGTTCAGCCTTTGAGCGCTTTTCGCCACTTCTATTCGCAAAGTTTTTCAACAATTTAACTAACAAGAAGCTTAGAAGTAAAACAATTAAAGCGATAAGAACATAGAAGGCAATTTCAACCTGTGATGAGGGGAATACATGCCCAGCGATCTTTAGTTCACCGAATTCAAGCGAGGTGAAAATCTCGGACATTAGTTAATTTCTTTCAAGAAGGCGCTATGCAGGAAGCCGTTGCTTGAAACTGCACTTGCACCATGAGGGCCATCTTTGCCATCAATGTTTGTAAATTTTCCGCCGGCTTCACGGACAATTACATCCAGTGCAGCCATATCCCACAGTGAAAGTGAAGGCTCAACTGCAATATCAACAGCGCCTTCGGCAACCAACATATGTGACCAAAAATCTCCATGACCACGAGTTCGCCAAACTTTTTCTTGTAGGGCGACAAACTTATTTTTACGCTCTCCCCAGCCAATTAAATCTGAGTAAGAAATTGAGGCATCAATTAGCTTTGAAACTTTTGAAACCGCAAGATTGGTTTTAACTCCAGAATTAAACTGTGTTTTGGCACCCAATCCTTGTGCGGCCCACCAACGTCTTGCGAGTGCTGGCGCACTAACAACTCCAACAACAACTTCGCCAGTTGGATCAACAAGGCCGATTAACGTTGCCCAAGTGGGGACGCCACGTAAATAATTCTTGGTGCCATCTATTGGATCGATTACCCAGTAATACTTTCCGGCTAGCGAATCTGGACTGCCATATTCTTCACCAACTACTAAGTCTTCACTTCTGACTTCTAAGATTTCGTTCCTGATAGCAGCTTCAACTGCCTTATCAGCATCGGTAACTGGTGATAAATCTGGTTTTGTTTCAACAATTAAATCTAGAGCTTGATAACGCGCTAAAGAAATTCCATCTGCGATATCTGCAAGGCGCAGTGCGAGTTCTAAATCTGAATTTAAATCACGGGCGCGTAGCGACATGTGGGAATCCTACTGCACGTCTAAAAACTAGGCCTTAAGCAAGCGACGCAAGCTCTCTAGCCTTGACTTGCTTACATCATCTAGTTCCCAAGAATTTAGCGCACAACTTTCCTCATTATGCGAGCAATTTTTAGGGCAGTGTTCAATCGCTTCGCTAAATTCACTGAATGCGCCAATAACTCGTTTGCTATCAACATGCGCAACACCGAATGATCTAACTCCTGGCGTATCAATAATCCAACCAGGATTTAGCGCGAGTGCGATAGCTGAAGAAGATGTGTGACGACCGCGACCAGTCGCATCATTCACTGATCCAGTTGCTCGATCAGCGCTTTCAACAAGTGCATTTACTAGCGTTGATTTTCCAACACCAGAGTGTCCGAGTAATACGGTGCATTTTCCAGCCAACATCTTACGTATTTCATCAAGTTCGCTACCTTTTTGTTTCTTAACTTGAGTCTTAATGATCTTAATATCTAGATCTTTGTAAGCTTCTAGAAATTCTTTACCATCAGATAAATCGCATTTGGTCATAATTATTATTGGTGTGATTGCTTGGTCATAAGCAACGACAAGTGCACGATCAACGAAGCCATGACGTGGCTCTGGATTTTCTGATGCTATGACAATTGCCATTTGATCAACATTTGCAACAATCATTCGCTCGAGTTCTGCGTCATCATCAACGGTTCGTGTTAGTGCATTTCTACGTTCGGTTACTGTGACTATTCGAGCCAAACTTCCTTCGTCTCCAGTTATATCCCCAACTATTCCAACAGTGTCCCCAACAACAACAGAAGTCTTTCCAATCTCACGAGATTTCATCGCCGTTATGAGACCATTTTTTAAGTCTGTTGCTGACTCAAGCAAGCAAGTTACGCGCCCGCGATCTACTGCAACTACAAAAGCAGTTGCGGCCTTCGAATAATCTGGACGATCTTTAGTGCGCGGTCTTGTGCTTCTTGCTGGTCTGGAACGGACGTCATCTTCATCGAATTCACTGAAGTTGCGTGGTTCAACCATTACTTATTCCCCAAATTTGAATTCAGCATGGCCTGCCAGGCACCAGGAAAATCAGGAAGTGTTTTCTGTGTTGTAGCAATGTTTTCAACTTCAATTCCGTTTATAACTAGACCAAGCATTGCACCAGCTGTTGCGAGGCGGTGATCATCATAAGTATGAAATATTCCCGAGTGAAGTGGTGCGGGGGATATATGTAGCGCACTCTCTTCTTCATCTACGTCGCCACCAAGTGCATTTAATTCTGTTGCTAGTGCGGCAAGGCGATCTGTTTCATGCAGGCGCAGGTGAGCAATTCCACGTAAGGATGAAGGTGAATCGGCAAGTGCAGCGACGGCAGCGATTGATGGTGTTAATTCACCAACATCATGTAGATCAATATCTATGCCATGAATTTTGCCAGTGCCACTAATCTTTAAATCAGTTCCAATAAATTCTATCTTTGCACCCATCTTGGCAAATATATTTCTAAGTTGATCACCTGGTTGCGCGGTGCTCTTAGGCCAATCTGAAATCAGAACGTCACCACCAGAAATCATCGCTGCCGCCATAAACGGCGCAGCATTTGATAGATCTGGTTCGATAACCAAATCTTGACCAAGTAGTGCACCTGGTTCGACCCGCCATTCGCGCTTACCATTTTCATTAATTTTACTTTCTACCTGTGCGCCAAATTTCTTTAGCATCGCAATAGTCATTTCAATATGTGGCATTGATGGCAATGAAATTCCAATATCTTTTACTGTGATCCCAATTTGAGTCGCCGGCCCTATTAATAACAGAGCAGAAATAAATTGACTGGAAGCAGAGGAATCGATTTCTAATACGCCACCTTTAATCGCACCGCTTCCATTAATCGTTAAAGGTAGTGAATATCTATCATCATGTTCAATTGTGACGCCTAAATTTTCGAGTGCGGAAATAACTGGCCCAACTGGTCGTTCGTGCGATCTGGCATCGCCATCAAAGTGAATC
>CAXNFK010000021.1:0-14114 GCA_964201775.1 Candidatus Nanopelagicaceae bacterium | reverse complement strand
AGGACGCTCGCGTTGTTCCAACCAAGCCAAGCTTTTTCATAAGTGGCCAAGCGCAGTGATGTCCTGTTCGAACAGCAACTCCGTATTGATCTAACACTTGCCCAACATCGTGCGGATGAATGCCATCAATAGTGAAAGATAGAACTGAGCCACGATCAACGTTATTTTTCGGTCCTATGACATCTACATTCTTAAGTTCGGAAAACTTACTCAATGCATAGGCAGTCAATTCTTTTTCATGCTTCGCAACATTGTCCATGCCTAGTCTATTTAGATAACCAATTGCGGCTGCTAATCCAACAGCCTGTGCCATGTTTGGAACACCTGCCTCAAATCGTTTTGGAGATGGCGCCCACTTAGCTTCAGTCATCGTTACTGATTCAATCATTGAACCACCTGTTAGAAAAGGCTCCATCTGATTTAAATATTCACTTCTACCCCACAGGATTCCAATTCCAGTAGGCCCTAACGCTTTGTGTCCGGAGAACGCAAGAAAGTCAACACCCAATGTTTTAACATCTATTGCGAAATGTGGAGCGGACTGACAGGCATCAAGAACAACGACGGCACCTACTGAGTGCGCTTTCTTAACAATTTCATCAAGTGGGATAATTGTTCCTAGAACATTAGATTGATGAGTGATAGCAACAATTTTAGTCTTCTCGTTTATCAATGAATCTAATTCGCTCTGATCCAAACGACCATCAGAATCAATTGGGAACCAGGCTAGTTCCGCACCAGTTCGCTTTGCTAATTGTTGCCAAGGTATGAGATTTGCATGGTGTTCAAGTTCGGAAACAACTATTCGATCACCGGGCCTTAGCGCGAAGCGGGAATTCGTTTCGGAATTACCGAAGGAATATGCCAGGGCATTAATACTTTCGGTCGCGCTCTTCGTGAAAATTACTTCATCTAATTCGGCATTAATAAAATCTGCTAAAACTTGTCTCGCTCCTTCATAAGCAATGCTTGCCTCTTCAGCTAAAAGGTGAGCGCCGCGATGAACAGCAGCATTGTTTGTTTCATAGAATTTACGTTCGGCATCTAGTACCTGAAAAGGCTTTTGACTCGTTGCGCCACTATCTAGATAAACCAGTCGACTATCCCCACGCATGACTTTGGAGAAGATAGGGAAATCTTTCCTAATCTCTGCCGGGGAGAACATCGGTTTCATTAATTATGCAGTTGTGTACTCTGCATAACCTTTCTCTTCTAATTTATCGGCTAGCTCTGGGCCACCCTCTTCAACAATCTTTCCGGCGGCGAAAACGTGAACGAAGTCTGGTTTGATATAGCGAAGAATTCTTGTGTAGTGCGTAATTAACATAATTCCTAGATCGCTGTTTCCCTTCACGCGATTCACACCTTCGGAAACAATGCGAAGTGCATCAACATCTAGTCCCGAATCCGTTTCATCCAAGATCGCAAACTTTGGCTTCAAAAGTTCTAATTGCAGAATTTCATGGCGTTTCTTTTCGCCGCCGGAGAATCCTTCATTCACATTGCGCTCCGCAAAATTGGGATCCATGTTAAGTGACTTCATTGCTTCTTTAACTTCGCCAACCCAAGTTCTAACCTTAGGAGCTTCACCGCGCATTGCGGTTGCTGCGGTACGCAAGAAATTCGTGACAGAAACACCAGGAACTTCTACTGGATATTGCATCGCAAGAAATAGACCTGCCTTCGCTCTTTCGTCAACAGACATCGCTAGAACATCAACGCCGTCAAGAGTTACTGAACCGCCGGTAATTGTGTATTTAGGGTGGCCTGCAATTGAATAAGCAAGGGTTGATTTACCAGAACCATTTGGACCCATGATTGCATGTGTCTCACCTGATTTGATTGTTAAATCTACTCCCCTAAGAATTTCGGTAAATCCAGCTTCAGTTGCTACAGATACTTGCAATCCTTTGATATCTAACGTGCTCATATTCTCCCCTTAACCTTCTGCAGATTTTCTGCTGGAAATAGTTACTGCATCGCCGGTGCGATTTACTTCAAAAGTTTCAACTGCAATTGATGCTGGTGGTGTTGCCACTTCGCCCGTGCGCAAATCAAACTCCGCGCCATGGAGCCAACATTCGATCTTAAAACCGGTCACATCACCTTCAGAAAGCGAAGCTTCGGAATGAGAACAGGTATCAGCGATTGCAAATACTTCGTCGCCAATTCTGGTCACACAAACTGGAGTTCCATTTAAATCCAACTTGATTGGTTTACTTTCCAACAATGAATCAAAAGAAACGTTAACCATTACGCACCCACCTTTGCTAGTTCAGCATCGATGCGATCCATCAAACGATTTTCAATCTCTTCGTTCTTTATCTTTCCAACAATCTCTGCGAAGAACCCTCGAATCACTAATCTGCGGGCAATCTCTGCGGGAATTCCGCGGGAAGAAAGATAGAAAAGCTGTTCATCATCAAATCGACCTGTTGTGCTCGCGTGTCCAGCTCCGACGATTTCGCCAGTTTCGATCTCCAAGTTTGGAACTGAATCTGCCCGAGCTCCATCAGAGAGAAGCAAGTTGCGATTCAACTCGTAGGTATCGGTGCCTTCAGCATTTGAGCGAATATAGACATCGCCAATCCAAACAGTGTGTGCCTTATCCCCCGCTAATGCGCCTTTGTAATTAACTCGGCTCTTTGCGTTTGGGACGTTGTGATCCACATGTAAACGGTGTTCTAAATGTTGTCCGTCAGTTGCGAAATAAAGTCCTTGTAGATCTGCGCTTGAACCAGGCCCGCTGTATTCAACAGTTGGCAGGAGTCTGACAAGAGAACCTCCGACTGTTACGACTATGGAGTTAAATGTTGCATCCTTAGCAATAATTGCGTGTTGGCGTCCAAGATGAACTGTCTTGTTACTCCACTCTTGTAATGAAACGAAAGTCAAGGTTGCACCTTGCGCTACTTCGAATTCAATCTCATCAGAGAGGATTGCTTCGCCAGTGTTGTGTAAAATGATTGTCGAATGTGAATTAGCACCACAGGAAATAAGCGTTCTACTTGCCTGAGGCTTTCCACTTAAATCACTGCGCTCTAACAACAGAGGAGCTTCGAGTTGAACGTTACTACCCACTTCAATATGCGAAATCTCGCGAATGAATTCCCGTCCGCGAATAGTTGCAAGGTCCTCACTATTCGAAATAGCAGGGCAATCCGCTGCGCTCTTTACCGTGAGTTTGACGCCATTCTGTGGATTAGAAATTGAAATGCTGTTAACGCTCTCCAGCGAAACGGTTGCATCCAAAAGGCCGCCTACTCTTGCAAGTGGAGTGAAGCGCCAAGCTTCTTCTCTACCGGTAGGAGCTAGATAATTTGTGGTTAAAGTGCTCATTAACCAACAGCACCTTCCATCTGCATTTCAATTAGACGGTTTAGTTCAAGTGCATATTCCATAGGAAGTTCGCGAGCGATTGGTTCGATAAATCCACGAACAATCATTGCCATAGCTTCATCTTCGCCAAGTCCACGCGACATCAAATAGAAAAGTTGATCATCGCTAATCTTCGAAACCGTCGCTTCGTGACCCATTGATACATCATCTTCACGAACATCCACATAAGGATATGTGTCAGACCGTGAAATAGAATCGACCAACAAAGCATCACATTTCACTGTTGATTTCGAATGGTGTGCGCCTTCGTTAATTTGCACTAGTCCACGATAAGAAGTGCGACCGCCGCCGCGTGCGACAGATTTTGAAATGATTGTAGAAGATGTGTAAGGAGCTGCGTGAACCATCTTTGCTCCAGCATCTTGATGTTGGCCTTCGCCAGCGAATGCGATTGAAAGAGTTTCACCCTTTGCATGTGGTCCCATCAACATAACCGCTGGGTACTTCATCGTTACCTTGGAACCGATATTTCCGTCGATCCATTCCATGGTTGCGCCTTCGGCACACATAGCGCGTTTAGTAACTAAGTTATAAACGTTATTCGACCAATTTTGAATTGTTGTATAACGAACGCGGGCACCCTTTTTAATGATGATCTCTACAACAGCGCTGTGTAGTGAATCTGAAGAGTAGATCGGAGCGGTGCAGCCTTCTACATAGTGCACGTAAGAATCTTCATCAGCAATAATCAAGGTGCGTTCGAACTGCCCCATATTCTCGGTATTGATACGGAAATATGCCTGCAATGGAATATCAACCTTGACGCCCTTTGGGATGTAAATAAAAGATCCACCGGACCAGACAGAGGTGTTTAACGCCGCAAACTTGTTATCGCCAACTGGGATAACAGTTCCGAAATATTCCTTGAAAAGCTCTTCATGTTCACGAAGTGCGGTATCGGTGTCAACAAATATCACACCTTGTTGTTCTAAGTCTTCACGAATTGAGTGATAAACAACTTCAGATTCGTATTGCGCCGCTACACCGGAAACTAGGCGTTGCTTCTCTGCCTCTGGAATACCTAGGCGATCGTAAGTGTTTTTAATGTCATCAGGAAGGTCTTCCCATGAAGTCGCTTGCTTCTCAGTAGAGCGCACGAAGTACTTAATTGTGTCAAAGAAAATTCCAGTTAAATCTGAACCCCACGTTGGCATTGGCTTCTTTTCAAAAAGAGTCAATCCCTTAAGTCGTAGGTCCAACATCCATTGTGGTTCACTCTTCTTTGAGGAAATATCGCGCACAACATCTTCATTTAGACCGCGGCGTGAGTTCGCACTGACGTCGTTCTTGTCAGACCAACCAAATTCATAGTTTCCAATTCCCTCTAGTCCAGGATTCTTTGCTAGTACATCGCTCATATTAAGCTCGCTTTCCGGTTTTACTTAGGTTTTTTGAATTTGGGATAAAGGTCGTGCAAACACCATCGCCATGAGCGATTGTGGCAAGTCTTTGAACATGAGTTCCGAGCAAGTCGGAGAATGCTTGAGTTTCAGCTTCACAGAGTTCTGGAAATTGCGCAGCAACATGTGCAATCGGGCAATGGTTCTGACAAAGTTCTTCGCCGATACCTTGCGAATGATTATTCGCCGCGTAGCCGTCACTTGTTAGGAATTTTGCTAGTGCATCACTCTTTTCGCTTAGATTTTTTTTGTTTGCCAGAATCTGAGCAGCACGTCTTGTTATATCCTCAGCGCGGTTTCTTGCGAATTCTTTAACTAAAGTCTTATCCCCTTTTGAAGCCATGAAACGTAAGGCTGACACTGCAAGATCGTCATAAGTATGTTCAAACTTTTCGCGTCCCGCATCTGTCATAACAAAAACTTTGGAAGGTCGGCCACGACCTCTTGAATCTTTCGTACTTTGAAAAGGTTCGCGCGCAGTTAAAACTCCCTCTGCAATGAGGTTGTCGAGGTGTCGGCGAATTCCTGCTGGCGTGATGTGTAACTTGCCCGCAAGCGAAACCGCGGTCGCCGGTCCATTTTCAAGAATGGCTCGAGCGACTAAATCGCGGGTTCTGTCTTCAGTCTTTTTCACAACACAATTGTTGCGTAATTCGGCCAAACCCGCCACTCGGCTCACTGCCGCAAGCGGTGACTTCCAACGCATAGGCTACGAGCATGAACTTTGCTTCAGTGCTTTTTACCGCCCTTCTCGTTCTACAAGCTGGGCTGGTAGTAACAGGTGGCGCAGTTCGATTAACCGGGTCTGGGCTTGGCTGCCCTACCTGGCCCGAATGCACGGACGGATCCATTAGGCCGGTAATTACTCAGGCTGAGGACCAATTACATGCCTGGATCGAATTTGGTAACCGTCTAATCGCCTGGCTAATCCTAATTCTTGCCCTTGCTGCGCTGGTCTACGTTATCAAGAAGTTGAAAAATCGAAGTGACTTCAAGAGATTGCGGCTGTTAGTTGTTTTGCAAATTCTTGGTTTTCTCGGACAGGTTGTTCTTGGTGGAATAACCGTTCTCACAAAATTAAATCCAATCTCGGTTTCGGCACATTTTGTTTTAACACTTCCCTTAATTGCTGGCGCACTCGCGCTTCGCCATCGTGTTCTTGATCGACCAGTTGTCTCACTAAAACCTATAACAAGAAAATTAACAATCACGGTTACTGCATTAACATTTATTGTCCTTTTGTTTGGAGTTCTTGTTACCGGAACTGGTCCACACGCTGGTGATGCGCAAGCCAAACGCTATCCATTTAATTTCCAATCAGTTTCTATCCTGCACGCAGATTCTGTCATCGCTTTAATCTGCCTGACTATCGCGCTTTATTTAGTGGTTAAAGTTTCTGAAGACTCGAACATTAACAAGGTATTTGGACGATCAATTCTTGTGTTTCTGGCAATCTGCATTGGTCAAGGAGCCATCGGTTATGCTCAGTATTTGACGGGTTTACCAGAGTTGCTTGTTGGCTTTCATCTCTTAGGGGCCACACTTGTTTGGATAAGCGCATGGCGAATAAATTTAACCGGGCGAACTAGCGAGAAAGTAGCAAAATAGATGGCGAGTAACTGGAGTTCACTGGACGATCAAGCTGTAATTGTTAGCCGCGCACTGGCAATGGATTCGGTCCAGAAAGTTGGAAACGGACATCCTGGAACTGCAATGGCACTTGCTCCGGTTGCTTACACGCTTTTCCAGAGAATTATGAAACACGATCCTTCTGATCCAAATTGGCTTGGGCGCGATCGTTTCGTATTATCCGCCGGACACTCTTCACTAACTCTTTATGTGCAATTATTTTTATCTGGCTATGGTTTAGAACTTTCCGATTTGCAAAGCTTCAGAACCGCAGGAGCTAAAACTCCGGGGCATCCAGAATTTGGTCATACAGCTGGCGTGGAAATAACAACAGGACCACTGGGCTCTGGTATTTCAAGTGCGGTAGGAATGGCAATGGCTGCGAGATATGAAAAAGGATTGCTCGATCCAGAGTCAAAGACAAGTCTTTTCGATCATGATGTTTGGGTAATTGCTTCCGATGGCGATCTACAAGAAGGAATTAGCGCAGAAGCTTGTTCACTAGCCGGAACCCAAGAATTAGGAAATCTAAAAGTTATTTATGACGATAACCGAATCTCTATCGAAGGTGATACGCATGTTGCATTTACTGAAGATGTATCTATGCGTTACAAGGCTTACGGTTGGAATGTAGTTGAAGTAGCTGCACTGTCTAATGGAGATGTTGATCAAGTTTCATTAGAAAAAGCGATGCTAGCGGCGCAATCAGTGAAGGCAAGACCATCTTTAATCAGATTGAAAACAGTAATTGCTTGGCCCGCACCAAATGCGCAAGGAACTGCTGAATCTCATGGCTCAGCGCTGGGGGCTGAAGAAGTTGCTGCAACTAAAAAGGCTCTTGGTTTAGATCCTGAAAAATCTTTTGATGTACCTGCTGATGTTTTAAAGCATGCTCGAGAGGTAATTACACGAGGAGCTCAATTAAAAGCCAAGTGGAACGCTGAATTTTCGCAATGGGAAAAAAGTAACGCAGATCAAGCAAAGCTTCTTAAACGTTTGAGAGATCGAGAACTTCCTGCTGATTGGGAGAAAGTGCTACCAACTTTTGAAAGTGGCAAAGATATTGCAACTCGTGCTGCATCTGGAAAGATTATTAATGCTATTGCAACCGTGCTTCCGGAATTTTGGGGCGGTTCTTCCGACCTCGCAGGTAGCAATAACACGACCATAACTGGTGGCGGCTCTTTCCTCCCAGCATCAAGCAAGATGAAAGATGCAAATCCTTATGGACGTATCGTGCACTTTGGAATTAGAGAACACGCGATGGGTGCAATCATTAACGGCATCGCACTACATGGTCTGACTCGAAGTTTTGGTGGAACATTTTTAGTATTTAGCGATTACATGCGTGGGGCTGTTCGATTAGCCGCTCTTATGAATATCCCATCAATATTTGTTTGGACTCACGATTCAATTGGGTTAGGCGAAGATGGGCCAACCCACCAACCTGTTGAGCACATCGCTTCATTGAGATTGATTCCCAATTTTGCTCTCGTCCGACCAGCAGATGCCAACGAAACCGCAATTGCCTGGCGCGAAGTAATTACCCGAAATAAGCCAGTTGGGTTTGCGCTATCTAGACAGAATTTGCCGGTCTTTGATCGCAACGAATGCGCAAGTGCAGATGGTGTTGCACGTGGGGCCTACACAATTTGTGAAACCTCAAAAGATCCAGATGTAATTCTGATAGCAACTGGTTCCGAAGTTCATATAGCTATCGCAGCAGCAAAACTTCTTGCAGATGAGAATATTCAAGCGCGAGTAGTTAGCGCTCCTTGTCTTGAATGGTTTGACGAACAGGACGATTCATACAGAGAGAGCGTCTTGCCAAAGAAGATAAGAGCGCGAGTGAGCGTGGAAGCTGGAGTTGGGTCTGGTTGGCACAAATATGTTGGAGATGATGGCGAAATAATTAGTCTTGAGCGCTTTGGAGCTTCAGCCAGTGCTGGAACTCTCTTTAAGGAATATGGGTTTACCGCCGAAAACATTGTTCTTGCTGCAAAACGAACTATCTCAAGGAAATAGATGATTTCTATTTCGGGTCCACTCTCTAATAAGTTCAACGATAAGAGTGAAGTTGCTATAGATCTAAATTCAATTACATCAAGATTAGCTGCAAAAGATCCTGAACTTTGGGGTAAAGCTGCAGCGGCCGAGGCCAAGGTTCGTCTAAATTGGGTTGATCTCCCCGTTGCAAGTCGTGAACTTCTCCCCCAACTAGATGCCTTAAGCGCTTGGGCTCGTTCCAATAATTTGGACAATTTTGTTCTGTGCGGAATGGGTGGCTCGTCATTAGCCCCAGAAGTTATCGCAAAAACTTATGGCAAGAAGTTAACAGTTCTGGATACTACAGACCCAGGGCAAATCAAACTGGCAATTCCAGAGAACTTGTCCCAAACTTTAATTATTGTCGGCTCTAAATCTGGCTCAACAATTGAAACTGCATCACAAAAGAAATTCTTCGAGAAGTTGTTTACTGATGCAGGTCTAAATCCAGTTGATCACTTCGTTATTGTTACCGACCCAGGTTCACCGCTCGATGTTTCTGCAAGAAGATCTGGCCTGCGAGTTATAAATGCAGACCCAAGCGTGGGTGGAAGGTTCAGTGCGCTCAGTGCATTTGGGCTAGTTCCTGCAGCGTTATTAGGAGTAGATGTTTCAGTTCTGATTGATGATGCCGATGTGGCTTCGAAAACTTTTTCCGAAAATAATTCAGTAGCGGTGAAAATTGCAACTTTGATCTTCGAGCAGACAAACCAGAATTTTTCACTCCAAGATGGGACTTCAAACGTTCCAGGATTGGGCGATTGGATTGAGCAACTAGTTGCGGAATCAACCGGTAAAGACCAGAAAGGACGGCTACCGATAGTTGTCGAAACGAAGAATTCAAAGATTGCTGGAAATTCTATCTCAATTGCATTTGCTGAGGGTGAAGGCGATTTGAATATTGTTGCCTCCCTCGGGGAACATTTCATTCTGTGGGAATGGGTTACTGCACTACTTTGTAGAGCGCTAGCGGTCGATCCTTTCAATCAACCAAACGTAACTGAAACCAAGGAACGCACTTCTACGTTATTGAATGAACGCACTCCAACTGCGGGCGCTAAAGACCAAGCAATTTTTGAAAGCCCAAATCTTAAAGTTTTCGGAAGTGGTAAATATCTTGAAATCGGCGATGTCTTAAGGGATTTGATCGCACGCGCTGGCGGTTATTTAGCAATCATGGCATATCTGAATAGAGAATCCGATTTCAAAATCATAAAATTGCGAGAGGCTATCGCGTCGAAAAGCAATATTGGAATAACTTTTGGCTGGGGTCCAAGGTTCTTGCACTCAACCGGACAATTCCATAAGGGCGGTCAAGCAAATGGTTCATTCCTTCAAATTACCGGTGACAGCGATTTCGATTTACCGATTCCAGAAGCAGATTTCACATTTCAAGATTTACTAATGGCCCAAGCAATGGGTGACGGCGAAGCCTTAACTTCACGTTATTTGCCGTTAGTTAGAATTCATCTTAAGAATCGAAGCGCAGGGATTGAAGAACTACTTACCGCGGTAAGCAAAATCTAATTTTTAATCTTCACCACGTAAACGAGCAAGTGCATCTTCTAAAATCTTCTTTGATTCTGCTTCAGTGCGTCGTTCCTTAACATAAGCTAAATGTGTCTTGTATGGCTCGTTCTTGATTGGCATTGGTGGCTTATCTTTATTTAGCCCTGCTGGGTAGCCACATCGTGGGCAATCCCAAATTTCTGGAATTTGAACGGTTTCGTCTTCAGCAAAAGAGGGACGAGTTTCATGGCCTTGTGCACAAAAATAAGAAACTCGGAAACGAGCAATGGCATCGCCACGCTCCGCTTCGCCCATAGGACCTGCGCCAACACGACTTCCACGAATTGCGCTACCCATATTTATCTCCTCTAATTAATTAACTTTTGATAAAACTAAATTACTTCTTCAATACCAAACTAAGAACAATTACACCCGCGAACCAGAGTCCACCAACAACAATAGTTATGCGATCGAGATTCTTTTCAACAACCGAAGATCCGCCGTAGCTAGAAGAAACGCCACCACCAAAAAGATCGGATAATCCACTGCCCTTACCTTTGTGAAGCAGAACAAGTAGGACCATCAGAATGCTGGTTATAACTAGCAAGATTGATAGAGCTAAAACCACAGGTATCTCCTTTTATTTCTTAATTCTTTATTTTGCTGGAACTTGATAGAACTAGCACTGGGGTAAGGATACCCGCCAAATGGCGGCAACTTACGCGCTGACGACCCGATAGAACCGGGCAATTCTGGCAAATTCTTCAGCATCAAGGCTGGCTCCGCCGACTAGAACGCCATCAACATCGGGCTGTTTCATGATTTCGACGATGTTCGAGGACTTCACTGAACCACCATAAAGAATTCGAGCAGCCCCAGAAATTTCCGATGAACCAATTTTTTCTAGTTCAACTCGAATAGCCGCACAAACTTCCTGAGCATCTTCGGCGCTTGCAGTTTTGCCAGTCCCAATCGCCCAGACTGGTTCATATGCAAAGACGATTTTCTTTAGGTCTGGTTTGTGAAAACCCTTCAAGCCATTACGCACCTGGTTCAAAACGTGTTCTACCTGGTTTCCGGCTTCACGAATACTCAACTCTTCGCCGATGCAAAATATTGGAGTAATTTCATTGGCCAGCGCTGCTTTGATCTTACGATTAACTAAGTTGTCATCTTCATTGTGAATTGCTCTACGTTCCGAGTGGCCAACTGTCACATAAGAAACGCCCAGTTTGTTCAACATTGACCCACTGATGTCGCCGGTAAATGCGCCACTAACTTCCGGTGAAAGATCTTGCGCGCCATAAGACAGTCGCAATCTATCACCATCAATTAGAGTCTGAACTGAACGAATATCGGTAAATGGCGGAATCACAACTACATCAACCGCATCATAATCTTTATCATCCAAGGAATATGAGAGTTTCTGCGTAACCGCTATTGCCTCAAGGTGATTGAGGTTCATCTTCCAGTTACCTGCGATCAATGGCTTGCGCATTATTCCTCCGAATTGAATTTTGAAAGTTACTAATTACTGTAAAACAACTAAACCTGGCAACTCCTTGCCTTCGAGATATTCCAGAGATGCGCCACCACCGGTTGAAATATAGCCAAAATCTGAATCTGCAAAGCCTAACTTGCGGACTGCAGCAGCTGAATCTCCGCCACCAACAACACTAATTCCGCCAACCTGAGTCAAAGCTTGCGCCAAGACCTTTGTTCCATTGGCAAAATTTGGAAATTCAAAGACTCCCATAGGCCCATTCCAGAAAACTGTTTTGCATTCGCCCATTGCTTTAGCGAAAGTCACGGCCGTATCCGGTCCAATATCTAACCCCATCTGATCTGCAGGAATTGCGTCCGCAGCAACGACTGAAGGCTTGGCATCAATATTGAACTCTGGCGCAACAACTATGTCAGTGGGTAGCAAGAGTTCTACTCCAAGCTTTTCCGCACGCTCCATTAATTCAGTGACTGTGGGAATCAAATCTGTTTCGACTAATGACTTACCTATTTCATAACCCTTAGCGGCGAGGAAAGTAAATAACATTCCGCCACCAATCGCTAACGTGTCAACTTTGTCAAGAAGATTTGAAATAACGCCAATCTTGTCTGAAACTTTTGAACCACCAAGTGCAACACCGTAAGGTCGTTGTGGTGATTGGGTTAACTTCTTTAACACATCAACCTCGGCTGCAACTAAATAACCAGTCGCATGTGGCAAGAGATTGGCAACATCGTAAACCGAAGCATGTTTGCGATGAACTGCTCCGAAACCATCACTAACGAAAACATCAGCATAAGAGGCAAGTTCTTTCGCAAGGCTTACGCGTTCGGCTTCATCCTTCGAAGTTTCGGCGGCTTCGTATCTAATATTCTCCAAAAGTGTTACACCGGCTGGTGCGATTTTTGCTCCGATTATCTCTGGTGAAAAGTTAACGGTTTCACCGAGTAGCTCCGATAAGCGAGTTGCAACTGGCGCTAAAGATAATTCTGAAGCCCGCTCCCCCTTTGGCCGACCGAGGTGCGCTGTAATTACTACAGAAGCACCTTGTGCCAACAAATACTTGATAGTTGGTAGTGAAGCTCTGATCCGACCATCGTCAGTAATTACGCCATCTTTAAGTGGCACATTTAAATCACAACGAAGTAGAACTCGCTTCCCACGAACATCAATTGTGTCGAGGGTTTTGATATTCATTAAAGCTTCTTGCCTACATATCCAACAAGGTCAACTAAACGATTTGAGTAGCCCCATTCGTTGTCATACCAGCCAACAACCTTTGCAGTTGTTCCAATTACTTTGGTCAGACCAGCATCTAAAATACATGAACTTGGATCTGTAACTATGTCCGCAGAAACTATTGGATCTTCGGTGTAAGTAAGGTATCCCTTAAGTGATCCTTCAGCCGCTTTCTTAAGTGCAGCGTTAATCTCTGCCGCTGTAACTTCTCTAGAAAGCTCAACTGTTAAATCAGTTGCTGAACCTGTTGGCACCGGAACGCGAAGTGCGAATCCGTCCAACTTACCTTTTAGGTTGGGAAGAACAAGGCTGATTGCCTTCGCAGCGCCAGTTGTGCTTGGAATAATCGAAACTGCAGCAGCGCGGGAGCGGCGTAAGTCTTTGTGTGGTTGATCAAGAACAGATTGGTCATTTGTATATGCGTGGATTGTCGTCATAAGACCACGAACAATTCCGAATTCTTCGTCCAACACCTTAGCCATTGGTGCCAGGCAGTTTGTTGTGCAAGAAGCATTTGAAATAACGTGGTGGCTCGCAGCGTCATACTTCTCGTGGTTTACGCCCATTACAACGGTGATGTCTTCATCTGTTGCAGGTGCTGAAATAATTACCTTCTTAGCGCCAGCTGCAATGTGCTTCTTTGCATCGGCTGCTTTTGTGAAGAAACCAGTTGATTCAATAACAATGTCCGCTTTAACTTCGGCCCAAGGTAGATTCGCTGGATCGCGCTCTGAAAATACTCTAATTGTTTTTCCATCCACAGTAATTGAGTCATCTGTGAAAGTAACTGGTAGACCTAGTCGGCCCAAAATTGAGTCATACTTTAAAAGATGAGCAAGAGTTGCATTATCTGTTAGATCGTTAATTCCAACGATTTCAATATCTGCACCTGAAAGAAGTGCGGCGCGAAAGAAGTTACGACCAATTCGTCCAAAACCATTAATTCCGACACGTACCATTATTTGCCTACCTCAGAAAATAAGAAATTTAATAAACCACAACGTTGTAGAGGGCCAATCCTATCAGCCGTAATAGACCTATTCTGCTAAGAGATCGGGGCTCAAGCCCGCTTCAGTATCTGGAATCCCCAAATCGTGCGCACGTTTATCTGCCATCGCCAATAGTCGGCGAATTCGTCCAGCAATTGCATCCTTCGTCATTGGCGGAGTTGCGAGCGAACCCAACTCTTCAAGACTTGCTTGCCCGTGATTAATGCGCAATTCACCTGCTTGTTTCAAATGATCTGGAATTTCAGGTCCAAGAATTTCCATAGCTCGCGCTACCCGAGCAGATGCCGCAACTGCAGCGCGGGCGGAACGACGTAAATTTGCATCATCAAAGTTTGCGAGTCGATTAGCAGTAGCCCGAACTTCACGACGCATTCTGCG
>CAXNFK010000020.1:0-14593 GCA_964201775.1 Candidatus Nanopelagicaceae bacterium | reverse complement strand
TAAATAATTAAGAGCACGCGACCAGGAATAGTTTCTCCTGATTTACGAAGCAGTATTCTTGAAAGCGCTCCCGCAGATTTTGCTATGAGGATTGCGATTTTCAGTCTCACGTGCGTCCTCTTAATCTAGTCTGATAACTCCAGTTGGAGTCGCTAAATGAACTGCAACAATTCCGGTGTCACCATCGTTAGTTGAAGCATCTACCCACTCGACTTCGATATCACTTCCGATAGCTTTTTCTAAATCAGAACCAATCCATTCCGAAATAGTTTTTTTATCTCCTGCAATTTCAACTTTAACAATCTTTGATATTGCTTTGCCATCGGCAGATGGATGCTGATGTGTTAACCATTGAATAAAGAATGGAAGTTGTTTGTCATTTAAAAGTTCAAGAATTCCAATTTGTTTCCAAGATAAATCAATACCGTCTGGCTTTGTCCGGTGGCCTTCAACTGCAGGGCGACCTAGTCGGGATTCAATTGGTGAAATATCTTCACTTGCTAAAACCCAAGTTAACCAACCGCCACCTTCTGCTGCGCGCTTTGATACTGCTTTACCAAATGGTGAAGAGTCTGCTGCAGGATGATCTAGTGGACAAACAACTTCGATGTAGTGACCATTCTGTAATGGCAATGTGAAGTTTCGAGTTCCAAATCTTGGATGAACTCCGCCATCAACAAAGGTGCTTCCTAGACGTGAACCCAGGCGTTGAACTGTGTCGGCAAGTTGGTCGTGAGAGGTTACATAAGAAACATGGTCTAAGCGCATAGGGAAATAATGCCGTATGACAACTGATGCTAATTACCACTTTAGGCACAAATCAAGGCCGAAGTGCGGATTTTTCCCGTCAAATAGTAGGAATCGACTGCCGAATCAACACATTTATTACCCTGATTATGGCCAGTGTGACCCTCGCCTCTTAAGGTTAATAATTTTGAATTTGGAAATACTTTGGCCAGATTTTGCGACCATTCATATGGCGTCGCTGGATCCTCTGTCACTCCAATGATTATTATTGGAGAAGTAACTATTTTTGTTAATTGTGTCTTTGGAAGTTGCGGTTTAGCTTTCCAATATTTACAAGGTAGTCCAGCAAAGTTTAAGAATTTACCAAAGACTGGCGCTGCTTTAATGAATGCATCTCTATCGGAACCCATTTGTTCAACAGTTCTTGGCTCTTGCCAATCTAAACATGTAATCATTATTGCAATATCATTTTGATTACTATAGTAACTGCCAGATTCATCTCTACTGTTATAACTATCGGCAAGTTCAAATATTACCGATGGATCTTCTTTAGTAATTGCTTTACTTAATAACTTGCTTAAATCTCTCCAGCCCTCATTTGGATCATATAACGATTGGGCAATTGCAGTTATAACCAAGGATTGGGTTGCTTTACGCCCACTTGAATCTTTCATTGGATTTGATTTTGAATTCATTATAAGTGTCTGGATATCTGCAAGGCTAAACTTGTTCTGCGAAGCTAGGTAATTATTTAGTGCCTGATCAAATCCGACTGCTTGTGCAATCTGTTGTTCACGAAGTGAAGAGCTTGGATCAACAGCGCCGTCTAAAACCATTCTTCCCACTGATTTTGGGAAAAGCGAAGCGTACAAAGTTCCTAAATATGTTCCATAACTTTTACCTAAGAAATTTAATTTATCTTCGTTAAGCAAATTGCGAAGGATTTCCATATCTTTCGCTGCTTCTAGCGTGCTTACATGTCCCAATTTCGCACCAGCTGATTCCGCGCATTTGGCGGCAAAATCCTTTGAAATAGCTACTAAATCCGCGATGCTCTGCGGTTTTCCATCACTTGCATCAGCGTTGAGGAAATCGTCGGCTTCAGCATCGGTTAGACAGCGAATCTCTTCTGAATTATTTATTCCTCTTGAATCAAAACCTACAATGTCATATTTTTCAAGAAGCCCATCAGAAACTATGTATTTAGCGTTGAACGCATAGTGGACGGCCGAGCCCCCAGGACCACCAGGGTTTACAACAATTGCACCCAACTTATCCGCTTGATCCAAGACGCTATGTTTAAGGACTTGCAGCACGAAATTTTTGTTATCCATGTTCTCGTAATCAATCGGGACTTTAAATGAAGAACATTGAAATTCTCCGTAACAATCTTGCCAATCTAATTTCTGCGAGTTGTAATCTTTTAAACCCCACACCTGAGAATTATTGTTCGCAATAATCACTGCTGCGCCAATTGAAATTATTACAACTAACCCCAGCAGAGCAGATTTGTATTTTAAAGACATTACTTAAGCGAAACCATAAGTGCTTCAATTGTTAAAAGTGGTGCTGCATTATGTGAAAGATTTGTTCGGGCGCTCATGATTGCTTCCAGCTTTGCAAGAGTTGCTTCTGGTGTAGTGGAGTTAGAGATTTTGGTTATCTCTGAAATCAGATCAGTATTAATAATTGAGTCAAGAGAATTTGCTTGGATTAAAAGGATGTCACGGTAAAGTGTTGCGATATCTAACAGTGCGCGATCCAAATAATCTCGAACCATTCTTGTGGTTCTAGATTTCTGCTCTTTCTCTAAATCTTTAACTACTTTTGCGCCGCCTTGAGTTAACTTTGAACCTTGTTGGCCCCAAGCCTCTTTAAGTGAGGCAAGTTCGGCGTCATCCCGTTTTTCTGCTTCTTCTTCGGCTTCTGCTTTAGCCGCTTCAACTAATACTTGTGCTGCTTTAAAGGCCGAAGCAACATCTGTAATGAGTAAGGAAATTTTTAAGATTGCCTGACGTCGGGTGCGCGCCTCTTCGCTCTTTGCTAAATGCCTGGCACGGCCAATGTGACCTTGCGAAGCGCGAGCTGCAAAATTTGCCATTGCGGATGAGAACTTCTCTTCTTCAAGGAGCGCAGCAACTGCGGCAACCGAAGGAGTTCGTAAAACCAGACTACGAGTTCTCGAACGAATTGTTGGCAGAACATCTGTTGCGCTCGGCGCGCAGAGCAACCAAACAGTTCTAAGGCCCGGCTCTTCAATCGCTTTCAATAGCGCGTTTGCTGCTGATTCAGTAAGTCGATCAGCATCTTCAATGACAACTACGCGATAGTTTCCAACAGCTGGGCTCCAAGATGCCCGGGTAATCAAATCTCTTACTTCATCAATCTTGATTGAGAGCCCCTCAGTTTTTACTAATTCAACATCTGCATGGGTTCCAGCTAAAGCCGTTTTACAATCAATGCAGTCATTGCAACCAGCAGACTTACAAACTAAAGCGGCAGCAAATGCCAGCGCTGCATTGCTGCGACCAGAACCTGGAGGGCCAGTAAAGAGCCAGGCATGTGTCATTTCTTGCGATTGATTACTTATATCTACTGATGCAGAAACAGCTTCACGCAACACCGAAATTACATGTTCTTGATCAATTAAATTATCAAATACTGATAACGAACTCACTATTTTCTAAATCGTTTCTTCTCGAGTGAGTTCTCTCTAAATTGCGGCAGACTTAATATCCGCTCAATAATTTGTTCATGAATATTCTCTTTATTCTGTGTTGCGTCGACAACGAAATAGCGTTCTGGATCTGATCCTGCAATATTTAGAAATTCTTGCCGAATTCGTTCATGAAATGCTAAAGGTTCTGCCTCAAGACGATCTAGTGATCTAAGTCTTGAAAGACCTAATTCAGCTGGAATATCCATAACTATTGTCAGGTTCGGTGAAAGATTTTCTGTTGCCCACCTAGAAATTCTTGCCACTTCTGAAGGCTGCAAAATACGTCCCGCCCCTTGATAGGCAACCGATGAATCCAAATAGCGATCAGTAATTACAACTTGCCCTTCGGTTAGCGCTGGTTGAATCAAAGAGTAAACATGATTTGCGCGATCAGCTGCATATAACAGCGCTTCTGCTCTTGGTGAAATATTTCCAGTTTTATTATCAAGAAGAATTTCTCGCAGTTGCTTCCCTAGTGGCGTTCCACCCGGTTCACGGGTAAGTAAAACTTTCTTTCCAATTGATTCCAAATATTCTTTTAAGAGTTCGGTCTGAGTGGATTTACCAGAACCTTCGCCACCTTCGAATGAAACGAATAGACCAGTATGTGTTGTCCCGGTTATTCCACCAAGTTCACCTCTGCTAGCTGCCACTACATCTGACCACAGTGAGACCGAAGGTCGATCGCGCATAGTGCGGTAAGAAATGACACCAACGATTACGCCAATGATTCCAGCCGCAAGCATTGTGAATGCCGCACCGTTATATGTAACTTCAAAATTCTCAAACTTAAAGGTGTGGCGTCCGATTGCTGCGGCTACTAATGGGGAGATGGCTAATACCAAAACAAGTGAGACTCTAATTAAAGATTGAACGAAGGCAAAAGTTCTTCCGCGAACTTCATCTGCTACTTCAAGTCCAAGCATTGTGAATCCAGTAACCCAGGAAATTCCAGCAAAGGCACCTAAAAGTACTGTGATGAAAATGGCAAGAACTAAGTTTGTCATTAACGATAAGAGAATTAGGAATGAAGAAGAAACAGTTAGTGCGGCTCCGAATATTCTTCTGCGTGAAAATTGTGCAAACACCTTTGGTCCTAGTGAAATTCCTAGCGCCAAACCAGTGAATACCGCCCCGAATAGAATTCCGTAGGCAGCATCTCCGGCATTTAAGTCGCCAACAAAAGTTCGGGCTAAACCAATAACTGCCCCCGCAGCGAAGAAAGCACCGAGCATTCCAAAAATTAAACCGCGGATAATCTTTGAACCACTTACAAATTTGAAACCTTCGAATAATGATTTCCCGATGTTTTCATTTGCGACACCGCTGTTTGCTGGACCCTTTGGAATTTCGCGTAATTGAAAAACAATCCAAGCGGTATAAAGAAAAGATATTGCATTTATGTATAGTGCTAAATCTGCGGTTGATGAATATTCGACTGGCAAGAAACTTGTTGTTCCGACCGACGCCAAGGCGAGCAACGAGAAAACAATTGCAGCAATTGGCGCAGTTCCATACGCAGCCAGAAGTGATACTTGGTTAGCACTTTCTAATTTATTCTTTGGAACCATATTTGGAACGGTTGCCTCTTTTGCAGGAGACCAAAAAAGTGTAAAACACTCGACCAGAATTGTTGCGGTGTATAACCAGAAATAATTTCCAACAATTGGAATTGAGAGATAAAGCGCAAATCTAAAGATGTCACAAAAAATCATCAATCGTCTGCGATCAAATCGATCGGCGAAAACTCCTGCAATTGGACCAAGGATTACAGCAGGCAATAAGCGAACAATAAATACACCGGCTATTGCAAAGTTTGCTTTTGCATAATCGCCATTTGAAAGTTCTTGTGCCATTGCAGTTGTGGCAAGTAAGCCAAGCCAATCACCAAAGGAAGAGAAAGCCATTGAGTTCCAGAGTTTTCTAAAAGCGGGAATCGATAAAACACTTCTACTCTCGGTTCCTGCGGGCGCTCCAGGATATGGAAGTGAATTAGGCATGTGCTAAGCCTACTTATGCTTCAGTAGCTGCGGCTTTACCCTTACCTGTTGCCGCTTTTTTCTTACTTTTAGCCTTGCCTGTGGCTTTTACAGTGTTCTTGGTTAGCGATGGCGCGGCTTTCTTAGCGCGTTTGCTGCTCTTTTTAACACGGCTTGCTCCACCATTCTCAACTTCCCAGGCACGTCTCCCAGCAAGTAATTCAAGTCCGCGTTCTAGTGTTAAAAATTCAACGGTATCGCCTCTGCGAAGTGTTGCATTGGTTTCGCCATCTGTTATGTAAATTCCAAATCGGCCATCTTTTACTAGAACCGGTTTCTGACTTGCAGGATCAATTCCTAAATCCTTTAGTGGTGGCTTTGCAACACCGCGACGTCGAACTTTCGGTTGCTTATAAAGCTCAATAGCTTCATCCAATGTGATTGCGAACAATTGGTCCTCTGTGGTCAAAGTTCTGGAATCTGTTCCGTGTGTCATGTACGGCCCATATCGACCATTTTGAACTGTGATTGGAACTTCCTCGTAATCACCAAGGGTGCGAGGTAATGACATTAACTTTAAAGCGTCATCAATTGTGATGGTATCTAAAGTCATTGTAGAAAGTAGCGATGCAGTCTTAGGTTTTGGCGCATCCTTTTTCTTACGTGGCTTCTTTAGTTCACCAGTTTTCTTATCGACAACCATTTCGGGTTCTGGGAAAACTTCAGTTATATATGGACCAAAGCGACCAGACTTTGCTAAGAGCGGAAAATTAGTTTCTGGATGAACTCCAAGTTCACGTTCTCCCGATGGTTGCGCTAATAAATCAATAGCTACTTGAAGTGTTAATTCATCAGGTGCCATAGTTTCTGGAATGTTTGCAAACTTACGGTCATCGCCAATACCTTTTTGAATATAAGCACCGTATCGCCCAACTCGGATTTCAATATCTTCGCCCATTTTCATGGTGTTAATTTGCTGAGCATCAATTGCGCCAAGATCTGCCGCAAGTGCTTCTAGACCAGGGTTTCCATCGGTGCCGAAGAAGAATTTAGTTAACCAAGTAACTCGATCTTCTTCACCATTTGCAATGCGATCTAGATCTTCTTCCATCGAGGCAGTGAATTCGTAATCGACTAATTTTCCAAAATGTTGTTCTAATAGCCCAGTTACAGAGAAGGCAAGAAATGTTGGAACTAGTGCCCGACCGCGTTTCGAGACGTAACCACGATCTTGAATTGTGCTCATGATTGATGCAAATGTTGAAGGACGCCCAATTCCTAACTCTTCTAATTTCTTTACAAGAGTTGGTTCGGTATATCTTGCCGGTGGTTTTGTCTCATGACCTTCGCAAATATAGTTTGAAACTTTTGTTGAATCACCGACTGCCATTGGCGGCAATCGTTTATCGCTTTCAGCAGCTTCATCATCAGTTGCTTTCTCATCCACTATCTCTTCATATGCCGCTAAGAAACCAGGAAAAGTTATTACTGAACCATTCGCTCTGAAAATTGCTGCATTTCCGGTTTTAGTTTCAACATCAAAATCGACTCGCATCTGCATTTTTTTAGCATCAGACATCTGAGATGCAATCGTGCGCTTCCAAATTAAATCATAAAGCGAGAATTCATCCCGTGAAAGTTCAGGGGCTAATTCACCTGGGGTTCTAAAAGTTTCGCCTGCTGGGCGAATTGCTTCATGGGCTTCTTGCGCATTCTTTGATTTACCTTCATAAACACGTGGTGTCGCTGGAATGTAATCCGCTCCATATAACGCCTTTGCAGAATTTCTAGCAGAATCAATCGCGCTCTTTGAAAGTGTTACAGAATCGGTGCGCATATATGTGATGTAACCATTTTCATATAACCGTTGCGCTACTCGCATTGTTAACTGTGCGCCCCAACCAAGTCTTGATCCGGCATCTTGTTGCATTGTTGATGTTGTGAAGGGAGCCTTTGGTCGTTCGGTTCGTGGCGATTCCTCTGTTGATTTAACAGTTAAAGATTTGCCGGTAAGGCTCTGAACTAACTCATTAGCGCCGGCTTCATCTAACAATAAAATGTTTGCTAAAGATTTTTCTTTTAGGCCACCATTTGCATCAAAGTCATTTGTTGCTGCAACTCTTTTGCCATCTAGTGAAAGTAATCTGGCGTTAAATCCAGCCTCGCATTGCGCCGTTAAATCCCACCACTTTGAGGAGATAAAGGCCATGCGTTCACGTTCGCGTTCCACAATTAACCTTGTTGCTACAGATTGCACACGGCCAGCAGAAATTCTTGGCATTACTTTTTTCCATAAAACCGGTGAAAGACGGTATCCGTAAAGGCGATCTAAAACTCTTCGGGTTTCTTGCGCATCTACCAAGCGATAATCAAGATCGCGGGTTTCTTCGGCAGCTTTTTGAATTGCTTCCTTTGTAATTTCATGAAAGACCATTCGGCGAATTGGAATTTTAGGTCGCAATACTTCAATTAAGTGCCAGGCGATTGCTTCACCTTCGCGGTCTTCGTCTGTCGCCAGAATTAATTCATCGGCATCTTTCATAAGTGCTTTTAACTCAGATACTTTCGCTTTCTTATCTGGATTAATTACATAAAGCGGTTCGAATCCTTCTTCAACATTTACGCCCTCTTTAGCCCAAGCAATCTTCTTGTATTCCTTAGGAATATCGGCAGCGCGTTGTGGCAGATCGCGGATATGCCCCACGGATGCTTCAACGACGTAGTCATCCCCCAAGAAGCCGCCAATTTTGCGCGCCTTCGCGGGAGATTCTACGATTACAAGTTTTATGCCCATAATCTTTTGGGAAAGTTCCTAACTGTTGTCGTGCTCGTTTAAATGTTTAAGCGATGCTAGTTGATGCGCGACGATTGCGAATCAATGCATAAACAATTACCAGAGTTGCAAACAAGGCAATTGCCATTGAGTAATCAGTGTTGTCACCGAGTGCAAACCCAACAATTGCTGGAGTTACAAGCAGACCAACTAGGTTCATAACTTTGATTAATGGGTTAATTGCTGGCCCAGCGGTGTCTTTAAATGGATCTCCAACTGTGTCACCAACGATTGTTGCGTGATGTGCATCGGATCCCTTACCGCCGTGATTTCCATCTTCAACCATCTTCTTTGCGTTATCCCACGCACCGCCAGAGTTAGATAGGAATACTGCCATTAACGTTCCAGTGCCGATTGCGCCAGCAAGGTATGCACCAAGTGCGCCAACGCCTAGACCGAAACCAACTGCGATTGGTGCCATAACTGCTAGCAGTCCTGGTGTTACCAATTCGCGTAGTGAATCGCGAGTACAAATATCTACTACGCGACCGTATTCTGGTTTTTCAGTTCCCTTCATAATTCCTGGGTGCAATCTAAATTGTTCGCGAACTTCATGAACAACCGCTCCGGCCGCTCTTGAAACTGCATTAACTGCTAGGCCAGAGAACATAAACACAACTGCAGCGCCGATAATTAAACCGACCAAGTTGCGTGGATCTGCAACATCCAAAATTCCTTGATACTGAAGTGCAACTTCGGCATCGCCAACAGCCTTGTGAACAGCTTCTTTAATTGCATCAGTGAATGCGCCAAAGAGTGCTGTTGCAGCAAGTACTGCGGTAGCAATTGCAATTCCTTTTGTGATTGCCTTAGTTGTATTACCAACTGCATCTAGTGAAGTAAGAATTTGTGCGCCTTCGCCTTTTACATCGCCAGACATTTCGGCAATTCCTTGCGCGTTATCTGAAATAGGTCCGAAGGTATCCATCGCAACGATCACACCAACTGTTGTTAGTAAGCCAGTTCCTGCAAGTGCGACAGCGAATAGTGAAAGAACAATTGAACCGCCACCAAGTAAGAATGCACCAAATACTGCTGCTGCAATTAGAAGTGCGGAATAAACAGCTGATTCAAAACCAACTGAAATACCGGCAAGAATTACTGTTGCTGCGCCAGTCTTTGAAGAGGCTGCAACATCATTTACTGGGCGCTTACCAACTTCAGTAAAGAAGCCAGTTAACAGTTGAATTGCTGCAGCAAGTAAAATTCCAATAAGCACTGCACCAATTGCAAGTAAGCGAGGATTTACATCAACTGCAGCGGCCTCTGGTGTTAAGCCAGACATCTGCATTAGTGATGAAGGCAAGTAGGTATACGTAGCAAATGCAACTAGAACTGCGGAAATAATCGCTGATAAGAAGAATGAGCGGTTAATTGCTTGCATTGCTGACTTATCTGTTGGGCGAAGTCGAGTAATAAAGATTCCGATTATCGCTGTAACAATTCCAATAGCTGGAACGATTAATGGGAAAATTAATCCGGCATCACCGAATCCTGCTTTACCAAGAATTAGCGCTGCAACAAGTGTTACTGCATATGATTCAAATAGATCTGCTGCCATTCCTGCGCAGTCTCCTACGTTGTCTGCAATTGTTGCTGGGTTACGAGGATCATCTTCTGGAATACCTTGTTCAACTTTTCCAACTAGGTCAGCGCCGACGTCTGCTGCCTTTGTAAAGATTCCGCCACCAACGCGCATAAACATTGCGAGCATTGCTGCGCCGAAACCAAATCCTTCAAGAACTGATGGGGCATTCTCTTTGTAAATCGCAACAACAAGTGATGCGCCAAGAAGTCCGAGGCCGACAGTGGTCATACCAACTACGCCACCTGTGCGGAAAGCAATCTTTACTGCGTTCGCTGCAGATTTCTGGCGAGCTGCTTCAGCAACGCGAACGTTTGCGCGTACTGCCAACCACATTCCGTTGTATCCAACTGCTGCAGAGAAAAGTGCTCCGAGCAAGAAGAAGATTGATCGACCTACGCGAATTTCGAATTCACCGGGAAGTGCGAAAAGTAGAAAGAAAACAATTCCTACAAAATAGGAAAGGGTTTTAAATTGACGGTTTAGATATGCGGCTGCGCCCTCTTGAACAGCGGCGGCAATCTCCTGCATTTTCTCGGTTCCCTCATTCGCAGCCAAAACTTGAGCGCGAAGTGCGTAGGCGATAGCTAACGCCACTAATGAAATTCCTAGAACTACATAAACGTAGGTCAGGTTGGAACCAGTTACTTGGACCAGATTTTCCACGAAGATCTCCTATATGTGTGCGTCGTTGAACCCATGAGGTCGAAAGATTACACATAGAACCACTGAGAGATGCAAATAAATAGGTATGCCGCAGATTGCTTGCGCTCAATTCCACGTGTGAGACCAGATAACCTAGCCGTAATGAACCTAGCCACCACAAACTTATTTGATGCCCACTCGGTTGTCTCAAGCCTTGGGTTGATTGGCGTGCTGGGCATTATTTTCATGGAGACTGGATTATTAATTGGTTTGGTTTTCCCAGGTGGCGAGGTTGTCTTCTTGGCTGGTATCGCCGCTTCGGGATCAGGAACCGCCCTATTAGGTGATGCCAAACTTTCAGCACCGCTTTTATTTGTACTTGCACCTGTGGCTGCAATTGTTGGTGGCGAGGTTGGGTATTGGTTTGGTAAAAAATATGGCAGAAAGTTTTTTGAACGACCAAACACTAGATTTTTTAATCAGAAAATGGTTGAGACAACTGAAAAATGGTTAATGAAATATGGTCCGCGCAAAGCTTTGGTTTTTGGACGCTTCGTTCCATTTGCCCGAACCTTAATTAATCCAGTTTGTGGTGTGACAAATTTAGAACGCAAATTGTTTTCAACTTGGAACGCGATAGGCGCAATCATTTGGACGCAAGTTGCAATTGGAATTGGTTATCTTTTGGGTGATGTAATCAAAGGCTCAGTCAATAAATATTTGTATCCTGTTGTGGGAATTATAGTTTTGGTTTCACTAGTGCCGCTCTTGGTTGGAATTTATAAAGAGCGAAAGCTAAAAAATAACTAGAGGCCTAAATCTGCAAGTTGATAGGCAGCTAAATATTCCAAACCGTTTTCTGCAATTAATGGTGCCGCTCCACGTTCAACAATAACTGCAACACCAACAACAATTGCACCAGCCTCTTTTAGGGCTTCAACTGCAGTCATTACTGAACCGCCGGTGGTTGAAGTATCTTCAACGGCAAGTACTCGACGACCTTTAACATCTGGGCCTTCAATACGTCGTTGTAAGCCATGTGCCTTCTCTGCTTTGCGAACTACAAAAGAATCCAACTTGCGACCTTTGCTTGCTGCAACATGCATCATTGCTGTTGCAACAGGATCTGCGCCAAGAGTTAAGCCACCAACAGCATCAAACTCTAAATTTTTTGTTAACTCCAACATCACTTCGCCAACAAGAGGCGCTGCAACAGCATCCAGTGTTACGCGGCGAAGGTCTACGTAGTAGTTAGCTTCTTTACCTGAAGACAGAATTACTTTCCCGTGAACGACGGCCTTTTCTAAAATCTCTTCTCGTAATTTTTCGCGTGAATTCATGCGTGAACCTTAGCCCTCTTCCTTATAAACCATGATTGTTTGCTTACCTTTTCGCATTAATGATTTTGGTGGGTTGGCTTCAATTAGCGCATCTACTTCAGTGCGTAGCTTTGCTACTTCAAGCGCCATTGATGCAACAGCCGATTCCAATTCCATGATGCGTTTAATTCCCGCAAGATTTATTCCTTCGCCAACAAGACGTTGAATATTTCGAAGAGATGCAATATCAAGTAATGAATATCGGCGACCACGTCCGGAAGCACGACCGGGTGAAACTAAACCCATGCGATCATATTGGCGCAACGTTTGCGGATGCATTCCAGAAAGTTGTGATGCAATCGAAATTACATATACGGCTTCATCATCTGAATGTTCATCATTACTCATTGTTAGGCCCTCGCTCTCTGAGCTAGATCTATCCGTGGGTTGAATTCTTCGGTTGCTTTAGCAAATGCTTCTAACGCCTCTTTTGCTTTTCCATCTACTCGTTGTGGAACTTGAACTTCAACCGTAATTAATAAATCCCCTGTGCCTCTTGCGGTTTTTACACCACGAGATTTAATTCGAAGTGTGCGCCCGCTAGGAGTTCCTGGTGCAATGCGAACCGTTACTTCATCGCCGTCAATTGTTGGAACTTTTATATCCGCGCCGAGCGCCGCTTCGGTAAAGGTGACCGGGAGGGACATCAATAAATTCAATTCATTTCTAGAAAAAACTGGGTGTTTTACTACGTTAACTGTTACGAATAAATCTCCAGGGCCTGCCGGTCCATTGCCACCACGGCCTTTTAATTTAATTTTTGCGCCATCATTTATCCCACCTGGAATTCGCGTTGTAACTGAATTAGCTTTTCCGCCTTGTGGTGCGAGTTTTAAATCAAGCTCTGTTCCAAATATTGAATCTCTAAATGAAATTGTTGTCGTTGCTGCAAGATCCTGGCCACGTCTTGGTCCATGTCCTGCACCGAAAATTGTGCCGAAGATATCTTGCGATCCACCGCCGCCAAATAAATCTGAGAAATCCGCCCCTTGAAATCCGCCACCGAAATTAGCTCCACCTTGGGGAATCCGACCGCCTTTAAATGCTTCCCGCATCTCGTCGTATTCAGCGCGCTTTTTATCATCAGAAAGCACTTCGTAGGCTTCTGAAACTGATTTGAATTTTTCTTCAAGCTTCTTATCGCCCTTTGTTTTATCAGGGTGTAGCTCTCTAGCCAGCTTTCGATACTGTTTTTTTACGGCCGCAGCGTCGTCGCTCTTTTTAACGCCAAGGATTAAATACAAATCTTTCTCGTATAAATCCTTGGCAGCCATAGTTAATTCCTAGTTAGTTTTCTGGATCTGTGACAGCGACTCGCGCTGGGCGAATTACTCGCTCTTTGAATTTGAATCCTGGTTGCAATACTTGAGTAACCAAAGTTTCAGTAACTTCTGGTGAAGTTGAATGAATTAGTGCCTCATGAATATTTGGATCGAATGGCACATCGACATCCGCAAATTGCGATAGCCCAAGTTTGGTCGTAATTGCTTGCAGTTGATCTGCTACCGCCTTAAAACCGCCGGTAAGTTCACCGTGCTCTTCTGCTCTAGAAATATCATCTAGAACCGGAAGCATTTCCGATAAAACTATCGCAGTCGTAATTTCGTTAGCTGTAATTCGATCTCTATCAACACGCTTGCGATAATTTGCATACTCGGCTTGAACTCGTTGTAAATCAGAAGTTAAAACTGCAACCTCATCTACTTCGACTTCAGCCAGCGCTTCATCTACCGCATCAGAGAGTTCTTTATCAGAACTCTCTGGCACAGTATTTTCAGATTCGGTTGTCACTTACTTTCTTCAACAATCTCGGCATCTTCAACGCCATCATCTGCTTGTGGTGCTTCAGTAGAAGCTGCGTTTGCTGCATATAGTGCGGCGCCTAATTGTTGCGAAAGTTCGCTAACTTTCTCAGTTGAACTCTTAATCGCAGCTAAGTCAGTTCCTTCTAAGGCTTTCTTTAGATCTGCAACTGCGGTTTCAACTTCGCCACGCTTTTCAGCATTTTCACCTTCGGTGAATTTTTCAGCGTTATCTTTTAAGAACTTTTCAGTTTGATAAACAAGTGAGTCACCAGTGTTGCGAACTTCTGCTTCTTCGCGACGTTGTTTATCTTCATCAGCATGTGCTTCGGCATCTTTCATCATGCGATCAATCTCTTCTTTTGAAAGTGCAGATCCACCTGTGATTGTCATTGACTGTTCTTTGCCAGTTCCTAGATCCTTTGCGGAAACATGAACAATTCCGTTGGCATCGATATCAAATGTAACTTCCACTTGTGGAATCCCGCGAGGTGCAGGTGCAATTCCAGTAAGTTCGAACATACCTAACCGCTTGTTATAAGCAGCCATTTCACGTTCGCCTTGGAAAGCTTGAATTTGAACTGCAGGCTGATTGTCATCGGCAGTTGTGAAAATTTCAGAACGCTTAGTTGGGATAGTTGTATTGCGTTCAATTAGCTTTGTCATAACGCCGCCCTTGGTTTCGATGCCAAGAGAAAGTGGAGTCACATCAAGTAGTAGAACATCTTTAACTTCACCCTTTAGAACACCGGCTTGAAGCGCTGCACCATCTGCGACAACTTCATCTGGGTTAACGCTCTTATTTGGTTCTTTGCCACCGGTTAATTCGCGAACTAGATCAAAAACTGCTGGCATACGAGTTGAACCGCCAACTAGAACTACGTGATCAATGTCTGCAATTGGA
>CAXNFK010000019.1:0-15000 GCA_964201775.1 Candidatus Nanopelagicaceae bacterium | reverse complement strand
ATTGCTGGTGTTCTAACAGCTGATATGGATCCTGTTCGAGCAAGTGAAGGTGTTATTAAGAGATATCGCAGACTATGGAAGGCGCTTCGTGAACCGCAAATTCTTGATCCAAATGATCGGCACGCAGTAGAAGGCGCAATGCGTCAACTTCAGGATTTAGGTTTTGCAGTTGAAGAGGTAGAAGTATCCATAAATGGCGACAAGGGTGAATTAAAGTTTCAACCAAAACTTGTTGCTGCTGGATACCACCAGAACCGTTTACTTGTCCTATTAGGTATTCAAGCTGAAGAGCTTCAAGCAAAGAGATTACTTGCATCATTCGATCGTTTCCGCGGTCGTGAAGCAACCCCTAAGCCACCAATCCATGACAGTGCACGTAGATGGCTTCGCGATACCTATCATCACGTAATGAATCAGGTTCCAGTTGAATTACAAGATCGAGTTGAGCAAACACAAATGTTCCATGAAATCTTGGAACATCGCTGGTATATCGGAGAACAAGCTGGGCATGATTTAGGTCTGGATTTTGCAACCAAGGATTACATCGAAAATATCTTGCCATTTAGAACATATGTCGGAGTTACGGTTCCTGGGATTCACGAACCTCCATCAAAATAATTTCCGCTAAATCTATGTAGGATTGCGGCATGAGTTTGCCCCCGCTGCCAAAGAACTTTGCCAGCGCGGTTGATTTAAGCAGCTTAGGAAAGCCAGCCCCCGAAGCAGTTGCGACTCCCGGGATTGCAGTAAATCAAGAGAATTTAATAGCAGAGATACTTCCTGCTTCTAATCAAAAAGTTGTAATTCTTATTTGCTGGTCACCTCGAAGCGCACAAGCTATTTCACTCCTCGAAGTCATGGGCAAATATCATGAAGCCGATGTACTTGAAAATGGCGAACCTGCCTGGATTCTAGGAACTGTAAATGTTGATGCGGAAGTTCAAGTTGCGCAGGCGCTACAAATTCAATCTGTACCAATTGCGATTGCAATTATTCAAGAACAGATGGTTCCGCTATTTGAAGCGGTGCCAACGCCTGAGCAAATCAGATTAGTGATAGATAAAGTAATTGGACTCGCGGCCGAACGCGGCGTTGGCCAAGCACTTGCAAAATCTGAAGTGATGGAAGCCCCTATGGAGCCAGAAGAAATTGCAGCAATGGAAGCTCTTGAGAAGAGTGATCTTCTAGGCGCCAAAGCCCAATACGAAAAATGGCTTGCTCGTAAACCGGGTGACGCCTTAGCGAAACTTGGTTTAGCACAAACTGAATTAATCATCCGGGTAAAAGATCTAGACCCAAATGAAGTAATGACACTTGCCGGTTCAAATCCGAATGAGATAACAATTCAACTAAAAGCCGCAGATGTAGAAATCGCCAGCGGGCTAAATAAAGAGGCCTTTGCTCGTATGATTCGATTCGTGAAGGCAAGCGAGGGCGATGAGAAGAAAGTTGCACGCGAACATTTATTGCAATTATTCGCACTGGTGGATCCTGCTGACCCAGATTTGATTGCAGCACGTAAAGAGTTAGCGAGTGCACTCTATTGAGTACAAAATTCTCAAAGGTAGAACGTCGTGCTTTGAGTTATCTCTTCTTACCTTTCGGTATTGCTAGCATGGCAATCGCCACAAGATTCCCCGAACTTCGCGATCAACTTGGCATCAATAACGGCACATTTGGAACCTTACTAAGCCTTGGTGGAATCGGCAGTTTGCTTGGATTTATTTTGGTCGGTAATTGGGTCCACAGTTACGGTGTAAAACCAATTGTCACATTTGGATCCACTGGGTTGTTTCTTTCGCTTGGGCTTTTCCCACACATGCATAGCCCCAATTACTTTTTGATTCTAAACATGCTCGCTGGCTTTTGTTGGACTTCATTCCATATTGCGAATAATGCCCAAGCAATCCATCGCCAGGAAGAGGTTGGCGAATTAATTTTGCCTAAACTTCATGGTCTCTGGAGCCTGGGCGCCCTCATAACTTCCTTAGTTGCAATTGTAATTACGCCTTTTGTAACACTGTGCTGGCACATGGGCATAATTGTTTTTGTCATGTGGCTTTTTACGATGTATGGCATCATCAAATCAACACCATATTTCATAGGCAAGAATGAAGAGGCCGATGCATTCCCAAGTTTCTCAATTAAAGAAATCGCCAAAACCTTTAGTTTCCAACCAGTAATAGTTTTAGCAATGGTGCTTGCAATGCAGGCCGAATTCTCGATTCAAGATTGGTCGGCAATTTATGCCAAGGACACCTTGAAAATGAGCGCTTCGGCAAGTATCTGGGGTTATGCGGTATTTATTGGAGCGATGATCATTGTTAGATTCAACGCTAAACGCCTTGCCGCAAGATTTAGTGAGCGTCAATTAATTTCCAAACTACCAATCTTGGGCGGTGTGGGTTTTGGAGTATGCATTTCACTTGGAACCTGGCTATCGCCTACAAATCAAAATTTGGGATTCATAGTTTCTCTTGTTGGTTTTGCGCTTGCAGGTTTCGGCTCTTCAATTCTGGCACCAACGTTATTCGCAATCTCCTTCCGAAATTCTTCGCTGCCAAGCAGCGTTGTTGTTGCTCGTATTGGGCTTACTCAGGTAATCGCAACATTCATCGCAAAATTTATTATTGCGTGGGTCGCACAGGTCACATCAGTAACAATTGCAATGCTAATTCCAGCACTAATGTTGCTTGCCACAGCAAAGTTTTCTTACCTTGGCAAAGCTACAAAAGATTAATCTCAGCCAGAGCCTTCAGTATTTCCAGGATCTGCAGCGCTGATGTCATTTAGGCGATACTTTTCAAGAGCCTGTTGAACGACCTTAGCTTTTATTTCGCCAGCTTCAGCAAGTCTTGATAGCGCAGCAACAACAATCGATTCTGCATCAACTTTAAAGTGACGTCGAAGCGCACCGCGAGTATCTGACAATCCGAAGCCATCGGTTCCTAGTGAATAGAAATCTTGTTCAACCCAAGGAGAAATTTGATCTTGAACTGCGCGCATGAAATCGCTAACCGCAACAACAGGACCATCTTGTCCACGTAATTTCTTGGTTATGTAAGCAGACTTCTTATCGCCGGGATTCAATAAATTATGGCGATCAACTGCAAGACCATCGCGTCGAAGTTCGTTCCATGAAGTCACAGACCAAACGCTTGCTGCGATACCCCAGTCATCTGCGAGAAGTTGTTGTGCTTTAACGGCCCAATTCATCGCAACACCTGAAGCTAGAAGTTGAACTTTCTTCTTGCCACGAGATGCAGGGGAGTATAGATAAATTCCCTTAAGCAAGCCATCAACATCTAAATCATCAGGTTGTGCTGGTTGGACATATGGTTCGTTGTAAACAGTTAGGTAGTAATAAACGTTTTCACTGTTCTCGCCATACATGCGCTTCAAACCATCACGAACAATGTGTCCAAGTTCGTAACCAAAGGCTGGGTCATAGCAAACAATTGCTGGGTTGGTTGAAGCCAGAAGATGTGAATGTCCATCTTCGTGTTGTAAGCCTTCACCATTAAGCGTTGTTCGTCCCGCTGTTGCACCGATTACAAAACCACGTGCCATCTGATCTGCAGCAGCCCAGAAAGCATCGCCGGTACGTTGGAAACCAAACATTGAGTAAAAGATGTAAATCGGAATCATTGGAACATCGTGTGTTGAATATGAAGTTCCTACTGCGGTGAATGAAGCAGTTGAACCAGCTTCATTGATACCTTCATGCAAGATCACGCCAGAAGTAGATTCCTTATAAGAAAGCATTAGTTCACGGTCTACTGAGGTGTAATTCTGGCCGTGAGGTGAGTAAATCTTTAGCGATGGGAACAGCGAATCCATTCCAAAGGTCCGCGCTTCATCCGGAATAATTGGGACTAGGTGCTTGCCGATACCTGGATCTTTAATTAAGTCCTTAAGCAAACGAACAAATGCCATAGTTGTTGCAATTTCTTGATGACCTGAACCGCGAAGCACTGCATCATAAGTTTCGATTGGTGGTTGTGGAAGCGGCGCAGAATCTTTGCGACGAGATGGCATCGAACCACCCAGAACGCTGCGGCGTTCCATCATGTATTTGTATTCAGGTGAATCAACACCAGGATGGTAATAAGGAGGTGCTTTCGCATCGATTTGTTCATCGGTAAGCGGAATAAACAAGGTGTCACGGAATGCTAGAAGATCTTCGTGTGTCATCTTCTTCATCTGGTGAGTTGAGTTTCTTGCTTCAAAGTGCGAACCAAGAGTCCAGCCCTTAATTGTCTTCGCAAGAATTACAGTTGGTCGACCGTTATGTTCTGATGCTTGCTTATAAGCAGCAAATAGTTTGCGGTAATCGTGACCACCGCGCTTTAGCGCCCAAATCTTTTCATCTGACCAATCTGCAACCATCGCAGCAGTACGTGGATCGCGGCCGAAGAAATGTTCACGAACATAAGCGCCTGACTCAGCTTTATATGTTTGGTAATCGCCATCAGTTGTCTTGGTCATCAAATCAACAAGCGCACCTTCGCGGTCCATTGCAAGAAGTTCATCCCACTCGCGGCCCCAAATAACTTTAATTACATTCCAGCCAGCGCCACGGAAAATTGATTCAAGTTCTTGAATAATCTTGCCATTTCCACGAACTGGTCCATCAAGTCTCTGTAAATTACAGTTAACAACGAAAGTTAAGTTATCTAAGCCTTCACGCGCTGCAAGACTAATTGCGCCAAGTGTTTCTGGTTCATCGCACTCACCATCACCAAGAAATGCCCAAACGTTTTGATCGCTTGTATCTTTAATTCCACGACCATTTAAATAACGGTTGTAACGTGCCTGATAAATAGCATTGATTGGACCCAGTCCCATTGAAACTGTTGGGAATTCCCAGAACTCTGGCATTAAACGTGGATGTGGATATGAAGATAATCCGCCACCTTCATGTGAAAGTTCTTGACGGAAACCATCCATCTGATGTTCGGTTAAACGACCTTCAAGAAATGCGCGTGCATACATTCCTGGACTTGCGTGACCTTGATAAAAAATCTGATCTCCGCCACCTGCATGGTTTTTGCCGCGGAAGAAATGGTTAAAGCCAACTTCATAAAGCGAAGCCGAAGATGCATAAGTTGAAATATGTCCGCCAACACCAATACCTGGACGTTGTGCACGGTGCACCATAACTGCGGCGTTCCAACGCATAAATGCGCGAATGCGACGTTCGATAAATTCATCGCCAGGAAATTCTGGTTCTTGCTTTGGTGGAATTGAGTTTATGTAATCTGTTGCGCGAAGTGCAGGAACACCAAGATTGTTTTCACCGGCACGATCTAACATCGCAAGCATTAGATAACGGGCACGAACTGGACCGGCATTTTTTAGAACGGCATCTAGGGACTGGGTCCATTCAGCGGTCTCTTGTGGATCAGTATCGACTAGCTGATCGATTAAATGGTCCGGGGCCTGGTCACTTGTGCTCATGGCCGTATCTTTCCACGAATTTGCCATGAACTTTCCACCCAATGCCCTATTACCTCTTGCGTAATTGCCAAAGGTTCGGTGGACTTCTCCCACAAGGCAAAACTTCTACCGTCGCAGATATAGAAAATATATAGAAAAAGGAGGAAGAACCCCGATGGGGGTCGATCAAATAGTTGAACGTCTCGCTCTCGAACCAGGAGAGTTGATTCTAGAAGTCGGTCTTGATTCCGACTGTGACAACGAATTTCGCAGTGCCATAGAAAAGCGAACCGGCACAAAATTTATCGAAGATGCCACAACTGAAGTTGTTGATGCGGTTCTTCTCTGGTGGCGCGATGGTGATGGCGATCTCGTCGATGATCTTATGGATGGCCTGACATATTTAACTGAAACTGGCCCAATCTGGTTGCTAACGCCTAAAGTCAATCGCGATGGACATGTTGAGCCAAGTGATATTCAAGAGGCCGCACCAATCGCAGGTCTTGCTCAGACGGTATCCTTTACTATCGGAAATGATTGGACTGCAACCAAATTAGTTGCCAGAAAAGCCAGTCGTAAATAACTAGGAGAGCTAATGTCATTAGAAATTGGATCAGCAGCACCAGAATTTAATTTAAAAGATCAACACGGAGCCGATATCTCGCTCTCATCTTTTAAAGGTTCAAAGAACGTTGTAATCACCTTCTATCCATTCGCATTTTCTGGACTTTGTACTGGCGAACTCTGCGGACTTCGTGATGATCTTGGCGCTTTCCAAAATGATAATGTTCAACTAATTGCAATTTCTTGCGATCCAATGTATTCACTTAAAGCATTTGCAGAACAAGAGGGTTACAAGTTCCCACTTCTTGCAGACTTCTGGCCACATGGCGCAGCAGCTAAGGCTTATGGAGTTTTCAACGAAGAACGCGGTTGCTCAACTCGCGGAACATTCGTAATTGATAAATCCGGAATCCTTCGCTGGCAAGTAATAAATGGCCTCGGAGATGCGCGTAACTTGGCTGATTACAAGGCTGCGCTCGCAACGCTCTAATTTATAAGCACTGAATTTTTAATACTGCCAATCTGCAGGTAGAGTGCGGCAGTACGTTTGGGGTGGTTAGCTCAGTGGTAGAGCGCCTCGTTTACACCGAGGATGTCGGGGGTTCGAAACCCTCACCGCCCACCAGATTAAAATAATTACATATTTTTAACAAAACCATCTTCGACGAAGAGAGAGGTTTACATGAAAGCCTCTGTTTCTGACCAGAACAACTTGATTGAACTTCAGCGAATTGATTCTGCGATTATGCAGGCAACACATAAATTGAAGACCCTTCCAGAACGTGAGCAATTAACTGCAATTCATACCCGCCTTGCATCCAGTGCGGAATTATTGGCAACTGCTGAAGCAGAACTCGCCGATGTAACAATTGATTTGCGCCGCAGTGAAGTTGATGTCGAATCAGTCGCAGATCGCATGGCAAAAGATGAAGCTAGGCTTTCTGGTGGCAGCGCTTCTCCTAAAGAGTTAGAACAACTTCAGCATGAGATTGCAACGCTAGAAAAGCGAAAAGCTGAGTTAGAAGATGGCGAACTCGAAATTATGATGATTGTTGATGCGGCTAAGGAAAAAGTTGCAACAATCAAGAGTGATGAAGAAGGATTAAAGAAGTTAGAACTTGAGTTAAATATTCGACTAGAAAATTCAGTGACTGAAATAGATCGTGAAATTGCGTTAAAGAAATCTGAGCGCACCCTGTTGGTTCCAAAGATTGATACCGCTTTAGTGGATCTTTATGAAAAAGTTAAGGGCAATGGCGGGGGAGTCGGAGCCGCGTTGTTGATTGGCAATACTTGCGATGGCTGCAGACTTGCGATTAATGCTGTTGAGATGCAACGGATTAAGTCATTGGATTCCGAAGAGGTATTGCGCTGCGAAGAATGTCGACGAATCTTGGTGCGTATTTAAATGGGCCGCGCTTTTATTATTTCAGCCGATGGCGGATCTCGAGGCAATCCTGGTCCCGCTGCTTATGGTGCTGTGGTTTCTGAAAATGGAAAAATTTTGCACGAACTCTTTGAAACTATTGGGGTCGCAACAAATAACGTAGCCGAATATAACGGGCTACTTGCTGCTCTTCGTAAAGTAAATGAGATTGATCCAACTGCAACCGTTGAAGCAAGAATGGATTCCAAGTTAGTAGTTGAACAGATGTCAGGGCGCTGGCAGATTAAACATCCAGATATGCGCGAACTTGCTAAGTTGGCGCGCGACGCGCACCCACACGAATTAGTTTCTTACAAATGGATTCCTCGAGATGAGAATTCACACGCTGACCGCCTGGCCAATAAAGCACTTGATGGCGATGTAAGCACCAATGTGCCCATGCAAAAGAACTTTTTAATCGAACGTCTTGTTTCTGGCGAGAAGCCAACAGTTATTTACTTTGTTCGGCATGGTGAAACTATTCTGACACCAGAACGCAGATTTTCTGGTGGCGATGGATCTGACCCAGAACTTAGTGCCGAGGGTATTGCCCAAGCAGAAGCTGTAGGGAAAGAGTTAGCGGCACGAAAAGCAGATTTGATTATCGCTTCACCGATGGTGCGCACAAAACAGACTGCAGATGCGATTGCTAAAGCAACAGGGCTAAAAGTTACTTTTGATGAAGCTTGGCGCGAAGCCGGATTTGGCGAGTGGGATGGTTTAACAATCGCGCAAGTTAAAGAACTTTATCCAAATGAATGGCGTGCTTGGGTTTCAAGCACTGGCGCAACTGCTGGAACAAGTGGTGAATCCTATGAAGATGTTGCAGCGAGATCAGATTTAGCACTTTCGAATTTAGCGTTAGAACATCCGGGTAAAACAATTATTGTGGTCACACATAACTATGTAATTCGAACTTTAGTTTCATCTGTATTAGGCGCTTCGATTGAAAGTGTTTATCACCTGGACGTTCTGCCTTGCAGTATCACTGCTGTAAATACGTGGGCATCAGATGGGCTACGTGCGCTTCGAAGTATGAGTGAGCGCAGCCACTTAAAGTAGATTTTCACCCTGTCTAATCAACTCAGCCATGCTTGTAAAGGCGTGGACAGATGACTAGTGTTCCTCGGATGCAATCAGTTAAGGCGCCAGATATTGGGCTCGTAAGTAGAAGTCCAAGAGAACTTGCTTGGCGACGCTTTAGAGCAAACAAGATCGCGATTCCTTCTGCGATTGCTTCATTCTCAATAGCGTTTATCGCAATTTTTGCACCACTTATTGCCTGGGCTATAAATGTCAGCCCAACCGAACGCGATGCAAATGCAATTACTGCGCGCGGTGAAACAATTGGAATTCTTGGTGGAATAAGTTGGAACCACCCACTTGGTGTAGAACCAGGAATCGGTTATGACTTACTTGCTCGTCTTATGTATGGCTCCCGCATTTCTTTTATGGTCGCCGTTATTTCAACTTTCGCGACTGTAGCCCTCGGCTTAATTATTGGAATCGCTTCTGGCTATTATCGAGGCCGCGTAGATTCAATTGTCGGTCGATTTACGGATTTTCTGCTCTCATTCCCATCATTTTTTATGATTATTGCACTAAGCGTTCCAATGATTCAGCGCATCGAAAAGTCAGGAATCGCCCGCGATAACGGCGCTCGAATTCTTTACTTAATTCTTATTCTCTCTTTCTTTGGTTGGCCATATTTTTCAAGAATTATTCGATCGCAAGTTCTCTCATTACGCGAACGCGATTACATAATCGCAGCACGAGCACTTGGTGCATCAAATCGAAGGATTATTTTCAAAGAGCTTTTGCCTAATCTTTGGACACCGGTAATCGTCTATGTCTCCCTAGCTTTGCCAGGCTACTTGGCGGCCGAAGCGGTCTTTTCATACCTCGGTGTTGGCGTTCAACCCCCTTCAGCCACGTGGGGATTGATCATTGCAGACTCAACTAAGTACATATTGAATGAGCCAACCTATTTCTTTGTGCCAGCCCTATCGTTAATCTTGGTAGTACTTTCCTTCAATTTATTGGGGGATGCAATCCGAGACGCACTAGATCCAAAATCCGATCAAAACTAAAACAAGGGCAATAAAAAGGAGAGAGAATGGCTAAAGTAAAAAAATCAACCGGCATCGCAATCGCTGCGGTCCTGGCACTTGCAGTTGTTGCAGGTGGACTAATACAGATGAGCAGCGGTGGATCATCAAAGGGTGGAACAATTACCTATTTGACGCACTCCGAATCCTGGACACATGCTGATCCAAACCGTAACTACACCGGACAGCACCTTGCTTGGTTCAGTTCATATATGCACCGCACACTTACTTCCTACGCCCGTGCTGAAGGCGCTGCAGGTTCAGATGTTGTAGCAGACCTTGCAACAGACACAGGTCGTTCATCAAATGGAAATAAGACTTGGGAATTCACACTTCGTGATGGTGTTTCCTTCGAAGATGGTTCAGCCATTACTTGCGAAGATGTTAAGTACGGAGTTTCTCGTACCTTCGCTACCGATGTAATCACTGACGGTCCTACTTATGCAATTGGAATGCTTGATATTCCATCAGCAGAAGATGGCTCATCTGTCTACAAGGGTCCATACACAACAAAGGACAATGACACCGCTGCGTATGACAAGGCTGTTACATGTTCTGCAGATAACAAGACAATTACATTTAATTTGAAGCGCGCTGTTGGTGACTTCAACTACACAACCACTTACCTTTCATTCTCGCCTGTTCCAAAGGCTCAAGATAAGGGTGATGCTTACGATTTGGCACCAGTTTCTTCTGGACCATACAAGATCGAGAAGTACAAGTCTAAGGATGAAATGGTTCTTGTCCGCAACACTAATTGGGATAAGAAGTCAGATCCAATTCGCAATGCATTCCCAGACCGCATCGTAGTTCGCTTCGGTTTGGCTGAAGAAGTTCGCGATCAATTGATTCTGAATGATTCCGAAAAGAACTCAATGTCACTCGATTCAGTACTTCCAACTAACTTACCAACAGTCTTTGATGACGCTGGTAATCCAAAGGGTGATTTCGCAACTCGCGCAATTAACGTTTACGACCCATATGTAACTTATTCAGCGGTTAACGTTAAGAAGCTTCCTTGCCTAGATATCCGTAAGGCTATTTACTATGCACGTGACTATGCTGGTTTAGAACAGCTAAGTGGCGGGGCAGCATTTGGTGGAGATCCTGCTGATGGTGTAATCAAGCCATTGATGGGTCTTGACTATGCAAAGGTAACTGGGCTTGATGAATTCAAGCGTGAAGGAAATCCTGAAGCAGCAAAGAAATATATGGATGCAGCAAAGACTGCTTGTCCAGATGTTTATGCGAAAGCAACAGATCCAAAGCGCGGAATTTATTTCGACTTTGCAGATACCGATACAAATAAGAAGCAAGCCGCAATTTGGATTGACTCAATGAAGAAGAATGCGGGTATCACAATGAAGTTCAATTTCATTGAAGCCGGTTCTTACTACGCAGTTGTTCTAGATCAGACCAAGCAAGGAGATTTATCTCGCGCTGGTTGGGCACCTGACTGGGCAAATGCTTCAACAGTTATTCCTGAACTCTTCACCGAAGCTGGTGGTTTCCCAATGTCACAGAACTGGGGAGATCCTGCATACAAGGCATTTAAAGAAAAATCAGATGCCGCACTTGCCGAACCAGATCGTAAGAAGCAAGGAAAGATGTGGGCAGAGCTCAATCAATATGTAATGGATCAAATGTGGGTAATCCCAGGCGTATTCTCAAAGACACAAGAAATCTGGGGCTCTGGCCTCGGCGGTGTGTTCTTCTGGGAGCCACAGGGTGCACCTTCATTCGGTGACATCTTCATAAAGTAAGTAGTTAACAGGAGAGTGGATGCGAGAGTGAATAATCTCTCGCATCCTTCTTCCATGTAAGTAGAAAGTTAATTAAATCAAAGGAGTAGTTTAAAACCGTGTTCGCCTATATCTCTAGACGCTTAGCGGTCTCCTTTTTTATTTTATTAGCAGCAAGTTTTGCTGTGTATGTAATCTTTGCTTTCCTACCTTTTGATCCTGCCGCGCTTACCTGCGGAAAGAATTGCAATGATCCAGGAATCATTGAGGCAAATAGACGTCGCCTAGGTTATGACTTACCGTTCTTTACCCAATATTTCTTATTCTTAAAGGGCCTTTTCTTCGGTCGTACATTTGGCGAAGGTGCAGCGCTAATAAACTGCCCCGCCCCTTCACTTGGCTATTCATTCCAGCAACATGCTTGTGTAACAAATCTAATTGGTGAAGCGCTTCCAGTTACTTTCTCATTAGCAATCGGTGCAATCGTGATGTGGTTAGCACTTGGAATAGGACTTGGAATTCTTGCCGCCAGATTCCGTGGCCGCATAGTTGATCGCCTCAGCACAATCTTCGTTCTAATTGGAACATCACTCCCAACTTTCTTAACCGGACTTTTACTTTTGGTATTCGTAGTTATCCGTTGGGGCTTGATTCCTTTCCCTTCCGGCAACTACACATCCTTCTTTGAAAACCCATTTGAGTGGGCGCAGATTCTCTTCTTACCTTGGCTAACGCTCGCCTTTGCATATGCCGCTTTATATACAAGATTTGTTCGAAGCTCTGTAATCGATACTTCAAATGAAGATTACATTCGCACTGCACGTGCAAAAGGATTATCTGAAGGTGTAATTCTCGGAAAGCACACACTTCGTGCAGCACTTGCGCCAATTGCAACAATGGCTGGTCTGGATTTCGCAGGTTTACTTGGTGGCGCCATTCTTACCGAATCTGTCTTCAATCTTCCAGGTTTGGGACGTCTGGCGATTAGCGCAGTAACTAAATATGACCTTCCGATAATTGTTGCAACAACTTTGCTTGCAGCTTTCATTGTTGTAATGATGAATTTAATTGTGGATATTCTCTATGCGTATATTGATCCTCGAGTTCGAGTCGCATGACGCTTTTAACAGTCAAGAATTTAACCGTTGAATTTCCAACTCCAGACGGTTTGGTTCATGCGGTTCACGACACGTCATTTAGCGTTTCAGCGGGGGAAACTCTTGCGATTGTTGGCGAATCTGGCTCTGGAAAGACTGTAACTAATCTTGCCCTCATGGGTTTGATTCCAAAGCGGACCGCAAATATCACTGGTTCAGCAATTTTTGAATCTGATAATGGTCCAGTTGATTTACTTTCAATAGATAGAAATGAATTGCGCAAATATCGTGGAAAAGATATTGCAATGATCTTCCAAGATCCAATGTCAGCCCTACATCCTTTTTACACAATTGGTGATCAGATAATTGAAGCCCATCAAGTTCACAATCAAGTCGATACGAAAATCAGCAAAGCTCGAACCATTGAACTTTTAGAGATGGTCGGAATTCAGGGTGCAGCTACACGTTTGAAATCTTATCCACACCAATTTTCTGGCGGTATGCGCCAACGCGTAATGATTGCAATGGCACTTGTAAATAATCCTTCACTTTTGATTGCGGATGAACCAACAACAGCGCTAGATGTAACGGTCCAGGCTCAAATCTTGAAATTGCTAAGTGACCTGCAAAAAGAATTTAAGATGGCAATGATTTTGATTACCCATGACATGGGCGTTGTTGCAGGAACGGCAGATCGGGTAAATGTTATGTATGCCGGACGAATTGTAGAAAGTGCAAACGTGAAAGATTTGTATGCAAACCCTTTGATGCCATATACCCAAGGACTTCTTGCATCTGTTCCTAGAATGGATCGGCCACACACAAACCGACTTTCCGCTATTCCAGGACAACCACCTTCAATGATTGCGCTACCAAGTGGATGTTCATTCAATCCACGTTGCGGACGTAAGAATGAAGTTGGGGCCTCTAAGTGCGAAACCCAAATGCCTGAGTTAACGTCTCGTGGCAGCGAACATTTCTCAAGATGCTTCATAGGGGAGGGCGCATGAGCTCGCCAATAATTGAAGTTAAAGATTTACAGAAATTTTTTCCACTCTCTTCACAAGGAATTTTCTCTCGCGTTAAGGGCGATAATAAAGCAGTTAACGGTGTTAGTTTCTCAATTAACCAGGGTGAAACACTTGGTTTAGTCGGCGAATCTGGTTGCGGTAAGTCAACTGTTGGTCGCACAATTTTGAAGTTGTATGAGCCAACTTCTGGTTCGATTACTTTCGAAGGCGAAGATATTTCTAAATATTCAAATAACAAGATGAAGCCACTTCGCACCAAGATGCAGATGATTTTCCAAGATCCATATTCATCACTAAACCCACGCCACACAATTGGCGCGATTATTGCAGCGTCCTATGAAATTCAAAGCATCACTCCAGATGGCGGAGTTAAAAAGGCAGTTCAAGAGCTAATGGAACGTGTTGGTTTAAATCCAGAGCATTACAACCGCTACCCACATGAATTCTCTGGGGGACAACGTCAACGAATTGGTATTGCCCGAGCACTAGCTATGAAACCTAAATTTATTGTCTGTGATGAACCAGTTTCGGCTCTCGATGTTTCAATCCAAGCTCAAGTAATTAACTTACTTGAAGATCTTCGCGATGATTTTGGTCTTTCTTATCTCTTTATCGCTCACGATTTATCTGTTGTACAGCATATTTCTGACCGCGTCGCCGTTATGTATCTTGGCAAGATTATGGAAGTTGCCGATGTTGAAAACATTTACAACTCGCCACATCACCCATACACAAAGGCTTTGCTATCTGCGGTTCCACTTCCAGACCCATTGCTAGAAGAGAAGCGTGAACAAATTGTTCTATCTGGCGACCTACCAAACCCAGCAAATCCACCAACAGGTTGTGTCTTTAACACTCGCTGTTGGAAAGCAAAAGAAGCTTGCTTTACAACTGAGCCAACACTTCTACAAGTTGGTGCATCGCAAGTAGCTTGTCACTTCCCAGAATAACTTTTACTTATCTGGATTTGGAACAGTAACGTCGCGGACAAAATTCTCAAGATCATTTACTGATTGCAAGAAGCCACGCAAAGTGCGAAGAGTCGCACCAAAGTTAGTAAATTCTTCAACCTTCAATCCATCAGCGTCATACATCTTGCGGAATTCTGGGATGTTCTCGAGCATCGGATTCAAAATCTTTGGATCCATCGGTTCTTCAACGCTATTCGGATTAGGAATAATTCCACTTTCATTTGCCTTTACCTGCCAAGCAAATGGCGGAGAAATAACTGCGTCGCCGCCAATAATCTCACTCCAATGCATGTGATTTCTAAAAGCCGCAGATAGCAAGCGAGTGCGATAGCCGCGTTCTTTAAAAATCTTGTGTGCATTTTTAAATACTGCAACCCCAGCCCATTCAAGTGAAGCAGGATCAATCGACACTCCTGTTTTTTCAACACTTACCTTCACCCAGTCATCAACACGACCAACCATGATTGTGCATACAGGGCCCATCTGTGAAATATCCAAACCTTCTGCTTCGCGACGCTTCAAGCCACGTTCAATGGCTTCAGCAACTGCAATTGTTTGTGCAACCGAGAATGAAACAGTCGCATTCAAACTCACGCCTTGGTAGGTAGCTTCTTCAAATGCG
>CAXNFK010000018.1:0-15542 GCA_964201775.1 Candidatus Nanopelagicaceae bacterium | reverse complement strand
CAAAGTTTCCCACTTGGAGCTTTCAAAAAAGAATTGAGTTGTTGCAAATGTTGCACCCAATTGCTCTTTGCGAATCAGAACATCAATATCTTTCTCTGAATTACCACTACTTGCCGGATGCCCATCGGGAAACGCTGCAACACCAACATCAAATCCACCTTGACTTATTGCAAGTTCAACTAATTGATCGGCATGATCAAAGCCACCGTCAGTTGTAACCCAAGTTGCGGCTGGTCCCCCAACTGGATCGCCGCGAAGTGCCAGAATGCTTTTGATTCCCGCACCTTTGTATTGACTAAGAATTTTAAGCAATTCATCTTTTGTAGAACCCACGCAGGTTAGGTGCGCAACAGTGTCGCGCCCAGTTCGCTTGGTAATCTCTTTTGTAATCTGGATTGTGCGATCGCGAGTGCTTCCGCCCGCACCATATGTCACTGAAATAAAATCAGGCGCAATGGTTTCCAGCGCAGAGCTAGCCTCCCAGAGTCGCGCTTCTCCAGCGTCGTCCTTTGGTGGAAAAAACTCCACCGAGACTGTCATATGTTTCATAGCGGGTCAGGTTACCCTTACGCCGTGAGTTTTTCTGCTACCAATGACCTTAAAGAGATTCGTAATTTAGTAAATCAAGAATTACTTAACTTTGTTGCAGTTGAGAACAAATACCTCAATGAGATTGCCTCTGAATTGGCTCCAGTTGCTACTGCTATGGAGCGATTCTTGTTGGACAGCGGAAAACGGCTTCGCCCGCTCTTTGCATATATTGGATTTCTTGGAACAGGTTCTAAACCCAGTGTAGAAATTCTTCGGGCCTGCGCTGCTCTTGAATTAGTTCATGTTTGTGCGCTTATGCACGACGATGTAATGGATGCATCCGATACTAGGCGTGGTGCCCCCTCAATTCATAAAGCATTTGAAGCTTTACATGATGAAGAGAAATTAAGTGGATCAAGCGAGCAGTTTGGAATTTCAGCAGCAATTTTACTTGGAGATTTAGCACTTGTCTGGTCTGCAAAGATGTTGCACCAATCCGGTATCGATAATGAATCGATGATTCGCTCATTCCCAATGTATGACGAGATGCGGGTTGAATTAATGGCTGGGCAATTTCTCGATATTTACGAGCAGGCATTTGCATCTGAGTCTGTTGAAAGATCTTTAAAAGTTGCTCGATATAAATCTGGTAAGTACACGATTGAACGGCCTCTTCACTTTGGCGCGGCACTTGGCGGTGCCAATCAAAAACTTTTTAAAACTTACTCTGATTACGGTTTGCCACTTGGCGAAGCATTCCAACTTCGCGATGATGTGCTTGGGATTTTCGGTAATCCTGATGAAACTGGGAAGCCAGCCGGCGATGATTTACGTGAAGGAAAACGCACGGTTCTACTCGCCAAAACCATGGAACTTGCAGATGAAAAGTCCAAGGCAGTTATCAAAAGCGCATTGGGCAATCCAAGATTGACCCTGGAAGATGTAACTGCAATTCGTGAAATTATCATTGGCTGCGGCGCACTTGCTGAGGTTGAAAAACTTATTTCTTCGATGACTTCCAGCGCGCAATCAGCCCTCGAACATGGTGAAATTGACCCAGTGGGAAAGGTTGCATTGACGCAGCTTTTAACCATAGTCACCCAACGAACTCTTTAAGTATTGGATATTAAATGCCGGCTCGCATAAAAGGACCTACTGATCACGTTGTAATTGTTGGCGCCGGACTCGGCGGCTTAAGTGCTGCGCTCCGACTTGCAGGCGCTGGTCGAAAAGTTACTGTCATCGAACGCGAAAGTGTTCCCGGTGGCCGCAATGGCTTAATGAATAAAGATGGATATTCCTTCGATACTGGACCATCAGTTCTGACAATGCCTGACTTAATCCAAGATGCTCTTTCCTGTGTTGGCGAAAAACTCGAAGACTGGTTGGAGCTACTTCCATTAAAGCCGTTGTATCGCGCGTTTTATCACGATGGCTCCACTCTTGATGTGCACGCCGAAACCGGCCGCATGCAAGAAGAGATTAGAAATGTAATTGGCCCAGATGAAGCCGCAGGTTATGGCAGATACGTTGACTTTGTAACCAAGCTTTATAAGTATGAAATGAAAGACTTTATCGATCGCAATATTGATTCACCTTTTAATTTATTAACCCCAAATTTGGCAAGACTTGTTGCGCTTGGTGGTTTCCGCAGACTGGCTCCGAAGGTAAATGACTTTCTCAAGGATCCTCGTACTCAAAAAGTTTATTCATTTCAAGCAATGTATGCCGGTGTAAGTCCGCAACAGGCGCTGGCAATCTACGCAGTTATCGCTTACATGGATTCAGTAAATGGTGTCTTCTTCCCGAAGGGTGGAATGCATGCAATGCCTCGCGCACTTGCCGGAGCCGCTGCAAAGCATGGTGTGGAATTCAAATACAACCAGACAGGTACATCTATTGAACATTCCGGTGGACGTGCGCGCGCAGTTATAACTGCTGACGGCGACCGGGTTCCATGTGATGCAGTAATTTTAAATCCAGATCTTCCGGTTGCTTGGCGCGAACTACTAGGCCGAACTCCGCCATCAGTTAAGCGGTTAACTTATTCACCTTCATGCGTGACGATGTTAATTGGCTCTAATAAGAGTTATGACCGCTTGGCTCATCACAATATTCACTTTGGAAAATCATGGGACGGCGTTTTCGATGAACTCATAAAGAAAAAGACTTTAATGACTGATCCAAGCTTGCTAGTTACAGTACCAACTCACGATGATAAAGATTTGGCTCCTGCTGGGAAAAATTCTTATTACGTACTATTCCCTACCCCAAATCTTTCAGCAGACATTGACTGGAAAGTCACCGGACCTAAATATCGTGATCAGATGCTGCGCACAATGGAAGAGCGTGGCTACGAAGGTTTTGCCGATTCCATTGAAGTCGAGCACATGACAACCCCTCTTGATTGGCAGAATCAGGGCATGGAACAAGGCGCCCCATTTGCAAGTGCACATACCTTCTTCCAAACCGGGCCATTTCGTCCAAGGAACATCGCAAAAGGTTTTGAGAATGTTGTCTTTGCTGGCTCTGGAACTCAGCCAGGTGTTGGCGTTCCAATGGTTTTGATTTCTGGTCGACTTGCAGCAGAAAGAATTGTTGGACCAATTAAATAAATGGATGAACTAACGGCTGCCGGAATAACTGATCCCCAACTTCGGGCGTCATATACCGAATGCAAACGTTTAAATTCGCTCCATGGAAAAACATATTACTTAGCAACACTTCTTCTTCCGCCTGCTAAACGTCCATTCGTGCATGCGCTATATGGCTTCGCTAGATATGCCGATGAAATTGTTGATGATTTAAATTCAACGCTAACGGATGAAGAGAAAGCAATTGAGCTATCAACTTGGGGCAATCAAGTTCTGGCTGATATCGAAAATGGCGTAAGCCACGATCACATTGGACGTGCATTGGTTGACACGGTCACCCGGTTCAATATTCCAGTCGCACACTTTCAAGCCTTCATGCGCTCGATGACTATGGATTTAACGGTTAGCGAATATCAAAGTTTTGATGATCTTATGGAATATGTATATGGATCTGCATCGGTAATTGGCCTTCAGATGGTTCCAATTCTTGGAGCCACAACCCCCGATGCTTATGTTGCGGCTGAGAAACTTGGAACCGCTTTCCAACTAGCTAATTTCATTCGAGACGTCAGTGAAGATTTAGACAGAGGCCGTATCTATCTTCCAATTGCAGAATTAAAAGCACATGGGGTTACACATGAAATGTTGGAAGAGAGAGTTTTAACTCCTCAAATAACGGCAGCTCTTAAGGAACAGATTGCTCGTGTCCGACGCTTGCAGAAGGAAGCGGCACCTGGAATCAAATTGTTAGCACCAGAATCGCAGGCCTGTATTGAAGCCGCATCAGAACTTTATTGTGGGATTGTTGATGAAGTAGAGAAAATTGGCTACGAAATCTTCAATAAGCGTGCGAAGACTTCGACCTGGCGCCGAATCAAAGTTGCCTTTCCAGCACTTCTTAGGGCGCGCGCAGCACGATAATTTGCTAACGTTTGTCACGACGGGAGCCGAGAAATTGGCTGAGAGGATCTGAAATTCAGATCGACCGTAGTACCAGTTCGGTAATGCGAATTGGAAAGGGGTTAATCGATGAATTTAATGGTTACAGTTTTTACTGCTTGGGGATATGAACTTTCCCTTTTAGAACTTCTTGCATTTGTAACTTCACTTACCGGGGTATCGCTTGGAGTTTTTGGCCCGCGAATTACCTGGCCATTTTGGAGCATAAGTTCTCTGCTTTATGCCGCACTTTTCTTTCAGTGGAATTACTACGCAAGTGGCTTCCTGCAATTCATCTTTATCGCAGGTGCAATTGCTGGTTGGTTTGGTTGGGGCCCAAAGGGAGCACAGCCAAAGCGACTTACTAAACGCGATGCTGCAATCTGGGGTGCTGCATATTTAGTTGCTTGGTTTTCGCTCTATCCAATTCTTAAGAAGATTGGAGCCGCAGCATCTTTAACCGATGCTTTTGGATTTGTCGGAAGTTGCATCGCGCAATTCCTAATGGTGCTTCAGCGCTATGAAAGTTGGATAATTTGGGTGGTAGTTGATCTTGTTTATACCTACCAATATTGGAATGGTAAAAATTATTTAACAGCGATTCTTTACTTTATCTTTGTAATAATTGCTGTTGCTGGTTGGAAGCGGTGGTTACGTGAATCCGCAACTTCCAGAGCTTAAGCAGTTACTACCTAAACTCGTCGCGAATTGTGGCGAGTGCATCGTCATAACTATTGATGGCCCGGCTGGTTCGGGCAAAACAACTTTGGCGAAAGACCTAGAGTTAGAATTAGATTCAGTTCATACAATTCATATGGATGATTTGTATGAGGGTTGGAGTTCTACCCTTACACCAAAGCTAACGCTAAAATTGGTAGGTATTTTAGAGAGCGTGAAGAATCAGGGTGAAGTTATTTATTCACCATTTGATTGGGGCACTGAGAAACTAGAACCTGAAATCCGCATTTTGGCGCCCAGGTATTTAATTATTGAGGGTGTTGGCTCTGGCCAATCGGCCACCAGAAACTTGGCATCCCTTGCGCTCTGGATTGAAGTCCCAGACCAATTGGGTTTAGCCCGGGTCATTGAGCGCGATGGCCCAGCGGTTGTTGATTACATGCCAGCATTTCTAGTGGCGCAAAATATTCATTTTGAAAAAGAAGGTACTAAGAAGAGCGCGGATTACCGCTTAAGCGGGCTGGGCACTGTCTAAGATTTAAGCGTGTCCGACTTAACCGGCGAAATTATCGATAATCGCTACCAACTAAAACGTGTTGTAGCGGCAGGTGGCATGGCCACAATTTATTACGCCCTAGATCTGCGATTAGATCGACCAGTTGCAGTAAAAATAATGCATCCACATTTAGCTAACGATGAAGACTTTGTCGGACGATTTATTCGCGAAGCCAAAGCTGCAGCAGCACTCGCTCATCCAAATATTGTTGCAATCCAAGATCAAGGTTGGAATGAAGGTGGCGTTCCAGCAGTATTTATTGTTATGGAATATATCGAGGGCTTCACCTTGCGCGATGTGATTGCTGAACAAGGCGCCCTTGGAGTTACTGAAAGTTTAAGATATTTCGCGCCAGTAATTGCAGCTATGTCTGCTGCCCATAACGCAGGCATCTTGCACCGAGATATCAAGCCAGAAAATATTTTGATTTCCAAAGATGGTCGAGTCAAGATTGCAGATTTTGGTCTTGCCAAAGGTCCACAACTTGGTGCGACATTAACTGTGGAATCGAGTGTAATTCTGGGAAGCGTTTCATATTTATCGCCAGAGCAGGTCCAGCGAGGCTTATCCGATATGCGAAGTGATGTTTACTCTCTGGGAATTGTTCTCTTCGAAATGCTAACTGGCAAGAAACCATTTGATGGCGAGAGCCCGATTCAAATCGCGTATATGCATGTGAATGAAAATGTAGCGGCTCCATCAACTTTAAATTCCAGCATCCCCCCTGAACTTGATGAAATAGTCTTAAAAGCAACTGCAAATAATCCAGATAAGAGATTTAAAGATGCTGGCGCAATGCAGGAACGAGTGTTAACGCTGTTAACGAAATTAGATCCTAATAGGCGTCAAATGAGTCTTGAACTAGATATCCCGATACCTAAAGGTAAAGCACCTAAAAAGAAACGGGAAAAGCTCGGTAAATTAGATATCTTAAAAAATATAACAACTCAGTTAGACCTAAAGAGGAGCAATGTTATGCGCGAGACATCCGGAACTGTTAAACGGAAACGTAAAGTTTCTGCTCGAGTAAAACGCAATCGAGCCATAGCGCTCCTGATTGTTCTGACCATCGTTGCAGCAAGCTGGTACAAAACTTCTGGACCAGGCAACAAGATTGCGATTCCATCGTTGGCTGGCATGACTCAAGGCCAAGCAGCAAAAGCTGTTGCTGAACTTGGTTTAAAAGTTGATGTTACTCAAGAAGTTTTCAGCGAGGATGTTCCCAAAGGTAAAGTTATAACCTCAGATCCTGCGGGAGGCGGCCGAGTCGCAATTGCTGGCACGGTGAATTTAATTGTCTCTAAAGGTAAGGACCGAATTGAAGTTCCAGATTTAGTTGGACTTACAGTTGAATTAGCTACTGCTGCCCTTAAAAGTAAGAACCTAAAAATTGGGCGCGTAACTGAACAATATAACTACACCCTAGAAGCGGGTCTGATAATTGACGGTAACCCTTCGAGTGGATCGCCAGTAAGACGAGATAGCAGTGTGGATTTGATGATTAGTAAGGGAATGGAACAAGTTGAATTAACAAATTTCCAGGGTAAGACAAGTGATCAAGCGCAGAGTGAATTAACTGCAGCAGGATTAATTGCTAGCAGCAAATATGAATACAGCGACACAATTCCAATCGGCACGGTGATATCGCAAACACCGAGTGACGTATCTACGGTAGGTAAAGGCGAGAAGATAACTATTATCATTTCCAAGGGCCCTTCTAAGATATTTGTTCCTAATGTTTATTCGCTGTCGAAATTGGCAGCTACCAAGATTCTGGAAGATCTAGGTTTCAAAGTTGAATTTAAATATATTGCTAATAAGAAATCGGTCACAAATATTTCACCAAAATCAGGGACTGCAGTCGAACCTGGCTCGACCGTAACGATTACTTTAGGCTAACTATTTGCTCGGTATGAGTTAGGGTTTCCCAATGGCTAGCCCAAGAAAACTCCCAAGATTGGGCGCGCATACTCCGACTTCTGGCGGAATGGCAAAGCGTTCTATTGCATATGCCCAAGAAGTTAAGGCTGAAGCAATTCAAGTTTTTGCATCTAATCCGCGAGGTTGGGCAATGCCGGATGCGAATGTGGAGGCAGATAAGTTATTTCGCGATAAAGCTTTGGAATTAGATATTGAAACTTATGTGCATGCCCCATTCTTAATTAATCTCGGATCGCCAACTGTTGCTACCTATGAAAATTCGGTGGCATCTACTGCTTACTCACTTCGAAGAGCGAGTGAGATCGGTTCGAAGGGCGTAGTTGTCCATACTGGTTCAGCAGTCGATTCTGATTATGTTGATAAAGCTTGGAAGCAGATAAAAAAGGGCATGATGCCAGTTTTAAATAAATTGAAAGATGAAGATCCTTGGTTGTTGCTTGAGCCAACTGCTGGTCAGGGCCAATCATTGGTAAAGAAATTGGACGACCTACTTCACTACTTTGAAGCGCTTGAATGGCATCCGAAAGTTGGAGTTTGCCTGGATACCTGCCATGTTTTTGCAGCCGGGCATGACATTGCAAAAAAGGGTGGAATGACAGAGACTCTTGATTTACTCGTTAAGTTAGTCGGTATTGAGCGCATCAAACTTATTCACACAAATGATTCAATGGATGTTTGTGGCGCACTTAAAGATCGCCATCAAAATCTTGGTGATGGTGAGATTGGTTTAAAAGCATTTGAAGAATTATTAGCTCATCCAGTTGCCCAGAACGCTCCCCTAATTCTGGAAACCCCAGGTATGGAAGAGAAGCATGGCGAGGAAATAGCACTTCTATCAAAGATGCGGGCGAAGCTTAAATGAAAGATAACAAAGTTTTCTCTGCAGTAATTTTAACTGCGGTCGCTGCTATTTGGGGAAGCGCTTTTCTTTCAATGAAAGGCACTCTAGAACGCCTAGATGTAAATTCATTTCTAGCCTGGCGATTTACTATTGCCACACTTTTTCTAATTGCAATCCGCCCTTCGGTTCTCAAGAAAATTGACCTGCCTTTCCTGAAGAAAGGCGCAATTCTTGGAGCCTTCTTAAGCAGTGGCTACATCTTTCAATCATTTGGCCTAACACTGACAACCGTTTCAAATACTGGTTTCATAACAGGCTTATACGTAGTGCTAACTCCTGTTGTTGCCGCAGTTATTCTGCGCAAGAACATTACCTTGGTTGAGTGGTTCGCTGTTCTAGTAGCTACTGTTGGGCTCGCTCTACTCTCATTTAACGGTTTCGAATTTGGAATAGGTGAATTTTTAGTTCTTGTAAGCGCACTTCTCTTTGCCTTTCACATTGTTGGTCTTGGTGAATGGTCAAAGGGTTTAGATACTTATGCGCTAACTGTTTTACAACTTGGAACCTGCGCATTAGTTACCTTTATCGCTAGCCTTAAAAGTGGTTTTTCCGCCCCACCAGATTCTGGCGTTTGGTGGTCAATCATTTACACCGCACTTTTCGCGACCGCACTTGCTTTCATTGTCCAAACTTGGGCACAATCCTTTATCGCACCGTCGAGTGTCGCAGTTATCTTGGCAATGGAAGTGGTATTCGCTGCCGGTTTCGGAATTTGGCTGCTAGATGAGCCTGTAACTCTGCGAATCGCCCTAGGTGGCATACTAGTTATCGCCTCTATGTATCTAATTATTTTGCTGGATCAACGAAAAGAAAGTGCGAAGTCATGAGTAAGTTAGCCGACTTTAGATCTGACACAGTAACAAAACCATCACAAGCGATGATTGAAGCGATGGCATCCGCCCAAGTAGGCGATGACGTTTATAGTGATGACCCGACTGTAAATGCCCTTGAAGAACGAGTGGCTCAAATGTTTGGTAAAGAAGCAGCTCTCTTTGCACCTTCAGGTTCGCTAACAAATCAACTTGCAATTAGATCCTTGGTTAAACCAGGAGAAGAGCTTTTAACAGAATTAACATCACACATTGTGCGCGCTGAACTTGGTGCAGGTGCAACATTTAGTGGAATTACAACTCGCACCTGGGAGGGCCATCGCGGATCTTTTAAGGCTAGTGAAGTTATGCGCATTGCCGCGCCAGATGCTGGACCATATTTGGTTTCGACAAAAGCCATTGCGATTGAAAATACCCATAATTTTGGTGGCGGATTCGTCCAATCTTTTTCTGAGATAACGGAACTCCGCAAAGCAAGTTCTGCGGTTGGAATCAATATGCATCTCGACGGCGCCCGGATTTGGAACGCTCATGTCGCTAGTGGAATCGCACTTAAAGATTTTGGTTCGCAATTCGACACCATCAGTGTCTGCTTCTCTAAAGGCCTGGGGGCTCCAGTTGGTTCAGCAATTCTTTCAACTAAGGCTCGGATCGCTGAATCACGCATTTGGCGTAAACGATATGGCGGCGGCATGCGGCAAGTTGGTTTTTTGGCGGCAGCAGCAAATTATGCCCTCGATAATAATATTTCTCGGTTAAAAGACGATCATGTTAATGCCAAACAAATTGCTACTGCTTGCGCTGAAATTTCGCCAAATTTAATTGATGCGGCAGGAGTTGAAACTAATATCGTTGCTCTGGATTTATCTGGATTAAATATCACAGCAAATGAATTAAATAATCAATTGAAAGAAGCTGGAATTCTAGCCAGTGCACTAGGGCCAAAGTTCTTAAGAGTTGTTACACATCTAGACATAACAGATTCAGATATGGAAATAATTCTTGATGTCCTACCGAAGTTACTTAAGCGCGCCCTCGTGGCGTAAGAGCCAATCTTTTACATCTAATCCATAACCATAATTACCTAAAGCGCCACCTGTCTTTACAACTCTGTGGCAAGGAACAATTGGCGCAATTAAATTTCTAGCGCAGGCAGTTCCAGCAGCACGGACCGCATTTGGTGAACCCGCTCTTCCTGCTAAATCTGAATAAGACCAAGTTTTACCGGCAGGAATCTTTCGCATCGCTTTCCAAACTTCTTGGGAAAATTCAGCCCCAGGTTGTCTCACCTTTATGCCACCTAGCGCCGGTAGATCGCCGTCGAAATAATCTTTAATTAGCTCACTAATTATTGGAATACTTTTAAGGCTTTTGACCTCACGTTTTTGATCCGCAATATCCATCCTTGTAAAGAGATCCTTGAAATTCCTAAATCCAGCACCAAGTAAAATATGTTCATCACTAACAAGAAAAAGTTCGCCAATCGGAGTCTTGTGAGTTGCCTGAAAGAGCATTAGATAAGGCTAATACGAATTCAACTAAAAACTAGTGGTCGCGTAACATTTCTGCTACGAGGAACGCTAGTTCAAGTGACTGCGTGTGATTCAAGCGTGGATCACAAGCGCTCTCATATCTAGTTGCTAAGTCTGATTCCAAAATCTGTTCGCCGCCACCAACGCACTCGGTGACGTCATCTCCAGTCAACTCAATATGGATTCCACCAGGATGTGTTCCAAGCGCCTTATGTACTTCAAAGAAGCCACGCACTTCATCCAGAACATCATCAAAATTGCGGGTCTTATAACCACTTGGGGCTTCGTAGGTATTTCCATGCATTGGATCGCAAACCCAGAGAACTTTTGCACCAGATTCTGTTACTGCCTTAACTAGGGCTGGCAACTTCTCGCGAATAAGTGATGCACCCATACGAGTAATGAATGTTAAGCGACCTGGTTCGTTATCAGGATTTAATTTCTTAATCATTGCAAGCGCATCTTCAACAGTGCTCTTTGGCCCAAGTTTGATTCCGATTGGGTTTTGAATTTTAGAAGCAAAGTCCATATGTGCACCATCTAGTTGCCTGGTTCGCTCGCCAATCCAGACGAAGTGTGCAGAAACGTCGTAAGGCAGATCGGTTCGTGAATCGATACGAGTAAGTGCCTTCTCGTATTCCAGAATTAAAGCTTCGTGCGAGGAATAGAAATCAACAGTTTTGAATGCATCTGGATCGACACCAGCTGAAGCCATGAAATCTAACGAGCGACCAATTTCGCTTGCCATTTGTTCGTAGCGTGCGCCGAAGCGAGGGTCTTTTGCAAAACCTTTATTCCATTCATGGACTCTGCGAATATCGGCAAATCCACCTTGGGTAAATGCTCGAACTAAATTGAGCGTCGAAGAAGATGTGTTGTAAACCTGAACTAATCGTTGTGGATTTGGGGTGCGTGCTTCAAGGGTGAAAGCTAAATCATTTACCGCATCGCCGCGATATGCAGGAAGTGTTACATCGCCACGAGTTTCGGTGTCACTACTGCGGGGCTTAGCGAATTGCCCAGCCATGCGACCAACTTTAATTACCGGAAGACTTGCGAAATATTGTAGAACTGCTGCCATCTGCAAAATAGTTTTCATACGATTCCGAATTGAATCTGCAGTTGCGGCTTCAAAAGTTTCAGCGCAATCGCCACCTTGTAACCAGAAAGCTTTACCTTCTTGCGCGATTCCTATGCGCTCCTTAAGGCTGTCACATTCGCCAGCGAAAACTAATGGTGGCAACTTACGAAGTGTCTCAACTGCCTTTGTAACTTCAGGACCATTAACTCCACCAGGCCACTGTGGTTGTTGCGCAGCCACTAGGCCCGGAGTAAAGAGCGAATCGATGTTCATCATGTCCTTAATTTTACTTAGTTGGGGGAAGTTGATGCGACCTAATTAATCAATTTATCCGAAGAAGACTTGAGCTTCAGCGTATAAATCAGGCGTTACTAACTTAAGTTGAGTAGTTGCAGAGGCCAGCGGAACGCGCTCGATCTTGGTGCCATGAAGTGCGACCATCTTTCCGAAGTCACCTTCGTGAATTGCAGTAATTGCATGTAATCCGAAACGAGTTGCTAGAACTCGATCAAATGCTGTTGGTGAACCACCGCGTTGAATATGTCCGAGAACTGAAGTGCGTGCTTCTTTACCGGTCTTCTCTTCAATCTGACCAGCAAGCCATTCGCCAATTCCAGATAACTTCACATGTCCGAATGAATCAAGTGTCTGATCTTTAACAATCATGTCGCCATCTTGTGGAATTGCACCTTCAGCAATCACGATAATTGGAGCGTAAGAAGATTCGAAACGAGAGTTAACCCATTCGCAGACCTTGTCTACTGAGAACTTAACTTCTGGAATCAGAATGCAAGATGCGCCACCAGCAATTCCGGCATGAAGTGCAATCCAACCAGCGTGACGTCCCATTACTTCAACGATCAATGCGCGGTGATGTGACTCTGCAGTTGTGTGAAGACGATCAATGGCTTCGACTGCAATGTTTACTGAGGTATCGAAACCAAATGTATAATCGGTATTATTTAAATCGTTATCAATAGTCTTTGGCACGCCAACAACTTTTACGCCGAGTGAATCAAGTTTTGTAGCAACTCCTAGAGTGTCTTCGCCACCAATTGCAACAAGGGCATCAACGCCCATCTTTGCAAGATTTTCTTTGATTCGTTCAACGCCATTTTCAATCTTGAATGGGTTAGTTCGAGATGAACCAAGAATTGTTCCACCGCGAGGCAAAATGCCACGAGTTGTTTTTAGATCCAAAGGCATTGTTAAACCTTCTAGTGGACCCTTCCAACCATCGCGAAATCCAACAAACTCATAGCCATACTCTTTTACGCCCTTGCGAACCACTGCACGAATAACAGCATTTAATCCTGGGCAATCTCCGCCACCTGTTAGGACACCAATACGCATCTTTACTCCTGTTTTTTAGTTTAATAACGATAGAAAAAACTTTTGGGTGGTCGACTTTGACTAGAGAAGTCTACCCTCCGCCTAGAGGTGGTTAAATCATCTCCTAGATTCTTGAGCAAAAGTCTGGAGCGAAAATGCAATTAGTGGCTGGTATCGACACCTCAACACAGTCGGTCAAGGTTGTAATTCGCGACGCTCAAAGTGGTCAAGTTATTCGCGAAGGCCGTGCCCCGCACCCTGATGGCAGTGAAGTTGATCCTGCAAAGTGGTGGAGCGCCACAGAAGATGCAATAAAAATGGCTGGTGGCTTAGATGATGTTTCTGCGATTGCAGTTGCGGGTCAGCAACATGGAATGGTTGCGCTAGATAAAAATGGCGAAGTTATTCGTCCTGCACTTCTTTGGAATGACACCAGATCTGCTGCTGAAGCAACTGAATTAAATAATGAAATGGGTGGCGGCGCAGGAATTGCTAACGCAGTTGGTTCAGCTCTCGTCGCAGCCTTCACTGCAAGCAAAGTTCGTTGGTTGGCGAAGAATGAGAAAGCCAATGCCGACAGAGTTGCTGCAGTAGCACTCCCTCATGATTGGATTTCTTGGAAAATTTCGGGAAGTCAATCAATTGCAGAATTGTTTACTGATCGCGGTGATGCAAGTGGCACCGGCTATTTTGATAGTGTAAAAAATGAATACCGAAAAGATATCTTTGCAAAGGCTATTGGCTCAGACCGCGAAATTGTCTTTCCACGAATTGTTGAACCAAAAACCTTTGCGACAAAGACTAAATCTGGAATTCCAATTGCAGCAGGGACTGGAGATAACGCCGCTGCAGCAATCGGTGTCGGTGCACAACCAGGTGATGTCGTCGTATCTCTTGGAACAAGTGGCACAGCATTCGCAGTTTCGAAAACTCCAACACATGATGCAAGTGGTGAAGTTGCTGGATTTGCTGATGGCACTGGATATTTCTTACCGCTAGTTTGCACGCTAAATGCTGCAAGAATTTTGGATGCAGCCACTCGAATTCTTGGTGTAACTCATGAAGAACTTGGCGAACTTGCACTTAAAGCCGAAGCCGGTGCAAATGGTCTAACACTTCTCCCTTACTTTGAAGGCGAACGCACACCTAATCGCCCTGATGCAACAGGTGTTTTTTCGGGAATGAATTTAGGAAATTCAAACCGTGAAGATTTTGCTCGAGCAATGATCGAAGGCATGTTGTGTGGAATGGCAGATGCAGTAGCTTCTCTGGAAAAATTAGGAGTTGAAGTTAAGCGAATCCTTATTGTTGGTGGCGCTGCAAAGAATCCTGCGGTTGGAAAAATTGCATCTGCAATCTTTGGTCGCGAAGTAATAATTCCAGCACCTGGTGAGTATGTTGCGATAGGTGCCGCAAAACTTGCAGCGTGGGCGCTACTTGGAACCGAACGTCCACCGGAATGGAATTTAGGTGACGTTACAAGCATTAAAGAAGTGGCGACACCAGAAGTTTTAATTAAGTATCGCAAACTGCGCGATCAAACACAGGGTTGGTAGGAATGGGACTTAAGCCAGAACTTGTTGATTTTCTTCAGATGCGTAGTGAGAGTGGTTTGCCCGAAGTTTGGCAGGCCCCAGTTGCAACGATTCGCAAAAACTTAGAGAACCGAGCAATCGCGTCTGGTGAACCTGAGAAAATATTCGAAGTAATTCATCGCTATTTTCCTGGGCCATCATCCGATTTACCAATTCGAATCTATCGTCCGATTAAAGGCGCAGTTCTGCCCGCTCTTGTCTTCTTTCATGGCGGCGGCTGGGTTCTAAATAACCTAGATACTTACGAACAAGCAATGCGGTCACTTGCGAATAAGGGCCAATTTGTTGTCATCGCAGTTAACTATCAGAAGGCGCCTGAGATGCCATTCCCAATTCCGTTCGATGATTGTTATTCAACATTATTGTGGGTTGCAGCTAATGCCGAAAAACTTGGAATTGAACCTACCCAAATCGGAGTCGGCGGAGATAGCGCTGGTGGAAATTTGGCTGCCGGTGTTGCAATTAAGGCGCGAGACACTGGTGATGTAAACCTGGCATTCCAATTACTTATCTATCCTTGCAACGACAATGAGATGAACTATGAATCTGCCTACAAAAACGGTGACGGATATGGTTTAAGCACCAAGGCTATGAAATGGTGTTGGGAGCAATATTTATCAAAGAAGTCAGATGCCAAAAATCCATATGCGGTTCCAGTAGCTTCGAAAGATTTTAAGAATCTTGCACCAGCAATTATTACAACTGCAGAATTCGATCCGCTGTTGGATGATGGTTACATCTATGCCGAACTCTTACGAAAATCTGGCGTCCCAACTATCTATCGCGAATACGAGGGCGTAATTCATGGCTATTTCACTTTGGCCGGCGTAACGCCAGAGGCAGAAGTGCTGCATCAGCATGTAACTGATGAAATCAATGCACTTCTTGCTCGGTAATTATGTAATAAGAGAGTTTTAGGTGAAACTAACCCAATGTCCAGACGCAATTGGTTTCTCTTCTTCTTTGTAGGTTTTATCTGGGGAATTCCATATCTACTTATTAAAGTCGCAGTCGAAGATTTATCGCCACCCG
>CAXNFK010000017.1:0-15993 GCA_964201775.1 Candidatus Nanopelagicaceae bacterium | reverse complement strand
ATAATTGGAACATCTTGTGGCAACTTTTCAAGTGCCGATCCATTTAAGAACTCTTGCTTCGGAATTAAGACCGAACCAGGAATCCGAACAATCTCAAATTCGCCGGGCTCGCGGACATCGATCAGCATAAATTTCTCGCCGCTATCCATCTTCGCTTTAAGTTCAGTTACGGCAATTGTGGAACCAGTCGCTGCTTCAGTCGCACCATCTGAAAGCATGCCGCAGAAAGATTCATAATCTGGAAGTAAGGCAGTTTGTGATGGCTTATCGCTACAAATAGGGCAGGCCGGATCTTTGCGAATTTTAACTTTGCGATACTCCATTTCAAGCGCGTCGTAAACAATCAATTCACCGATAAGTGGTTCGCCAATACCAGCAATTAATTTGATTGCTTCAGTAGTTTGAATTGAACCAATCGATGCACAAAGAACTCCGAGCACTCCACCTTCGGCGCAACTTGGAACCATTCCTGGTGGTGGTGGCTCTGGATATAAACAGCGGTAGCACGGACCATGTTCGGCCCAGAAGACACTCGCTTGGCCATCAAATCTATAAATTGAACCCCATACATATGGTTTTTTGAGAAGAACAGCAGCATCGTTAACAAGATATCTCGTGGCAAAATTATCTGTGCCATCTACGATTAAATCGTATTGGGCAAAAATATCCATGACGTTATCTACATCTAGCCTAGTTTCATGCAAGACCACATTTACATATGGATTAATTTCGGAGATTGCTTCCTTGGCGCTAAGCGCTTTACTTTTACCGATATCGGATTGCCCATGAATAATTTGACGTTGCAAATTTGATTCATCAACGGTATCAAATTCAACTATTCCTAAAGTTCCGACTCCAGCGGCAGCCAAATACATAAGTGCTGGAGAACCAAGTCCACCGGCACCAACACACAAAACTTTTGCATTCATTAATCTGCGCTGACCACTCATGCCAACATCAGGAATTATTAAGTGACGACTGTAGCGACGAACTTCATCAACGGTTAGCGCTGGTCCTTCTGCAACAAGTAGCTTTAAAGTGGCCGACACAAATACTCTTCTCTTTAATCTCTTTAGTCTTGCCCATTTTGGTTTGGCAGTTATTACAACGCCCTAATTTTCGTCGATATTCCTCGTAATTCAAAATTGAAAGTTTAAAGATTAGATTCTTATTGCAAGTTTCTCGCAAAAAGTCGCATTAATAGCGCAATTGACCCTACGATTAGCCCGATGAGCACAGAATCGACAACAGCTAACTCTGGCAATAAACCGCGGCTACCTAGAGACGAGCGTCGTGCGCAGCTTCTAGCAGCAGCACTCGAAGTATTCACGCAGGCTGGATACCACTCCGCAGCGATGGATGAGATTGCAGACCGAGCAAAGGTAAGTAAGCCGGTTCTCTATCAACATTTTCCTTCTAAGTTAGATCTCTATTTAGCGGTTCTAGATCTTCATATTGATTCACTTGTATTTGATATTCAAAGGGCCATTGCTTCAACATCAGATAACGCAGCTCGAGTTCATGCAACAGTAGATGCATATTTCGGATTCATTAATCGCGAAGGTGAAGCATTTCGATTGTTATTTGAAAGTGATATGAGCGTTGAACCACAAGTTCGCGAACGGCTAAGTCGAATGACTTATGACTCAGCGGCTGCACTTAGCGCCGTTATCTCACTTGATACCGGGCTAAGTAAAGAAGCCTCCATGATGCTTGCGGTTGGGTTAATTGGAACTGCCCAAACATCGGCCCGACATTGGTTAGAACGAGATGGAAAATTAGATCGCGAAACCGCAGTCGAACTTGTCTCAAATCTCATCTGGCGTGGAATTTCTGGATTCCCTAAATCCAACTAAGGGATTAAACTAAAGCCATGTCAACTAAAAAAATATCATCTGGATCAACCACTGAAGTCCGTATCGGCATTTCAGATTCAACACAGGAACTTCATATCGAATGCGATTTGACTCCAGAAAAAGTAATTGAAGCGGTAACGGCAGCGCTAGATTCAGGAAAAGCACTTTCACTCACTGATATGCGTGGGCGTCAAACAATTATTGCCAATAATAAAATTTCATTCGTTGAAGTTGGACAGAGCGAAGAACGAAAAGTTGGTTTCGCTTCAGCTTAAAACTTTCAGATTAAAGGTTAAAGAAACCCTTAATTGATTGCACAATCATTTCAACTGCAATTGCTGCAAGAAGCAATCCCGCAATCCTTGCAATCAAAGTAACGCCTGATTCCTTAATCAGGCCAACAACTTTGGTTGAGAACATCAAAGTCAATCCAATAGCCACATGGACAGCAACAATTGCTGCTGCTAAAGCAAATTTCATGGAAGCTGTAGGGGCGTTTTGCACGAACACGATGGTTGTAACAATTGCTCCAGGGCCAGCAAGAAGCGGGGTTCCGAGTGGAACAAGTGCAACGTTTACATCTTTAGTTTTATCACTGGAACTATCTTTTCCAGTCAATAGCTCAAGCGCGATTAGCAGAAGAAGCAAGCCGCCTGCGCCTTGAAGTGCTTGAACAGAAATATGTAAATAATCAAGAATAAATTTTCCAAAAATTGCAAAGGCTACGATAACAATTAGTGAAACTGCTGCGCCTTGCCATGCCATAAGAATTCGTTTGCGAGCCGGTTGGTCTTTGACAAGTGCTAAGAAAATTGGGGTTGCACCAGGTGGATCCATAATCACAAAGAGCGTCACGAATGCTTGAATTCCAAAAGTTGTTGCTGATACAAGCAGAATATCTTTCATTTTCGAACCACCCTTCTTGCATCCGCCCTAGCTTCTAAGGCCTCAAAGTCTTCTGGCTTTGTAGTGAACTCCGCCAATTCATTGAGCTTTCCATTGCCATGATAGTCACTTGAACCAGTTGCAATGATGCCATATCGCGCAACAACCTCACGCAGTAATTCACGCTCATCTTCACTTTGATCTCGATGAGAAATTTCAATGCCATCCAAACCAGCTTCGACCATCGACTTGAAGCTCTCGATATTTATGGTTCGACCTCGCAGCGAAGCTAACGGATGCGCAATAACAGCGACACCACCTGCTTGCTTTATTAACTTTATTGCATCTTCAGGCGTTGGTGAATAATGCGAAATATAGTATTTAGAATTATTGTGAAGTAGTTCAGCGAATGCTTCATCACGGCTTGCAACTAATTTTTTCGCAATTAGCGCATCTGCTAAATGTGGCCGCCCCAGAGTTGCTCCTGGCGCAAGCTGCGCCAAAACATCTTCAATGCTAATTTCATAACCTGCTTCATTTAACCGAGCAATGATGCGATTCATTCGAGTTAATCGATTGTCGCGAGTTGTGGCTAGTACCTCGGAGAGCGCTGAATTATCGCGATCAAATAACATGCCGAGCATATGAACACTTGTACCATCCAAAGTTTGGCAGGATATTTCAGAACCAAGAACAAGTGACATCCCTGGTCGCAAATACATTGTTGCTTCATCCCACCCGGCAACAGTGTCGTGATCCATTAAACCTAAAACCGTAATTCCGCTGGCATGCGCTTTGTTTATTAATTCACCTGGTGTATCAGTTCCATCACTCGCAAGTGAATGGGTATGCAAATCAATCATTTACTGGCGCTGCCTTCGCTCTCGAAACGAAAATACCACAACCAATTAGTAGGCCGATAATTCCAGGAATGATCGCAGCTGGTGGAATTTGATCAAGCCAGAAGTAAGCGATTACTGCACTTACTGGGACCTCGAAAAAAACTACTAACGAGACAACAACTGGCGAAACTCGAGGAAGTGTCATATTGAACATTGTGTGGCCCAGGAATTGAGCACCCAAAATAAGAGCTACTACTAGCCACCATTGCCGTGAATCGAAGTGAAGAAACTGACTACCAGTTGCAATTGCAATAACTAAACCTGTCACTGCACATGTCAGATAACAAACGGTTGTGTAAGTAGAGGTTGAAAGCTTTTGCTGTGCTTTAGACCCAATCAGGATGTAACCAGCTGAAAGAACCGCACCAAGAATTGCTAGTAAATCACCAACAAAACTGCGAAAGCTAATTTGAAAATCAATTCCAGTTATTAGCACAACTGAAAGAAATGCTATTAGCATCCCGGTCCACGCTCGTGAAGGAATTATTCCACCACGGAATTTAAAGTAAATTGCAGTAAATATTGGCTGTAAAGTGGTCAGAGCAGTTCCAGTTGCAACACTTGTGTATCGCATAGCTAAGAAAAAACAGATGAAGTGCATCGCAAGAAAGAAGCCAGCCAAGGCGGAGAGCGCAATTGCTTTTCGTTGTTCTTGCGTTCGCCACTCTGCATTTCTGATTGCAAATGGTGCCATCATTGCGGCGCCACCGAGATTGCGCCAGAAAATTAGTGAAGGAACCGGCATGATGCTCGCTGCTATGACTGGGCCAGATGTTCCGACTCCGATTACGCCAAGAGATAACAGGCCGAGATCTTTAGCTGCTGGAATTGCAGTGTGGTCGTGTTTGCTCATTAAATAATCGTAAACCAGAGCATGCAAGATATTGCGACACCAACTACAGCGATAATAATCGAGTAGATCGTCTTCATTGTTCGAGTTGCTACAAATTCGCCCATCAGTTGCTTATCTTTAGAAATACCAAACATGTAAATCAATAACGGCAACAGCAAAATTGCATTAATAATTTGAGTTAACACAAGAATCTTTATAAGTGGTGCACCTGGAATTAGGATTAAGAAGGCGCTGATTCCAGTAATCAAACCAAAAGTTAGGTAGAAGAGCGGAGCTTCCTTTGGGCTATCGTCGAGTGCAGCTGGACGCCCAGTTAAATCACTTACGGAATATGCAGTAGAAAGCGGAAGTATCGAAGCTGCAAGAAGCGCCGCACCAATTAAGCCAATTGCGAATAGCTCTTTAGCCATTGTTCCAGCTAGGGGTTCTAGTGCTTTTGCCGCATCTGCCGCATCATTAATCTGAATTCCCTGTTTGTTTAGAGTTGCTGCGCAAGTTACTACTACGAAGAAACCAATAACACCTGTAAGAAGTGAACCAGTCCAAACATCAACTCGAAGAAGTTTTAAATCATCTTTTGTTAGCCTCTTATCAACCGCATAAGACTGAATAAATGCTAGCCCCCATGGTGCAAGTGTTGTGCCGATTGTTGCAGTTGCAATAAATATTGCCTCTTCCGTAAATGGAATAGTTGGGATTAAGACTCCCCGGGCAGCTGCGCCCCAATCAGGCCCTGCCATGAATCCGGCGATTATGTAAGCTATAAAGCCGGCAGAAATAACAAAGAAAACTTTTTCAATCGTAGAGAACGAGTTACGTAATACTAAGAATGAAACTGCGATTGCTGCCACTGGTACCGAGACGTACTTACTTAATCCAAAAAGTTGTCCGGCTGCTGCAATTCCTGCAAACTCGGCAGTCATAGTTCCTATATTTGCTATTACCAATGCGCCGGCACTTAAGGTCCCAGCTCTAGCTCCATACTTCTGTCGAATTAAACCAATCATTCCTTGGCGAGTTACGACACCAATTCTGGCTGCTAAATCATGTAAAACGATTAACGCCAACATCGATGCGACCAAGACCCAGAGCAGTTGGTAACCATAGTCGGCACCGAGAACGGAATAAGTAGTTATGCCTGCTGGATCATTGTCGGAAAGTCCGGCAATTAATCCAGGACCCATGACCGCAAGAAGTGCTGCTATCCGAATTTTCTTTGGTGAGAGTGTTGATTTATTTGCCATTAGAGAGCACCACTTCCTTGAGCAAAGCCTTGTGAATCTGATGTCGGTGCAAGAGCATCAACTAAGTCATCCGCAAGAATTCGACCTACTGGTTTATTTTTCTCATCTACAACAATGATTGAAGATCCACGGTTATTTGCGAACTCGTCAATAACTTCATCAAGTCTGGTATTTATATTTACTGAAGTTGGATACGGCGGGCCCATGAGTGATGACAATGTGGCACTTGGCTTAGCGGCAATTAATTCGATAATTTGAATGTGATCAAGAAGCTTTCCCTTGGCATCAACAACTACTACGCCATCTGAAATATCTCGCTCCCGGTGTTCAACCAGAAGGGCTAGCGCGGATGCAACGGTGTCGGCTTCGTGTGTGATCAACATATGCGATGTCATGATTCCACCAGCAAGAGTCTCATCAAATTCAACCAATTTGCGTAGTTGCCTAGCAACCGAAATATCCATCTCTGTGAAAATACTTTCGCGGTGATCGTCATCTAGATCGCGAAGAACTTCAGCACCTTCATCAGGTTCCATTCGAGAAATAAGTTCAGCAGACCTTTCCGCAGAAAGACCACGCAATAAACCCTGCAACTCGTCATCTTCCATCTCTTCAAGCGCATCTGCGGCGAGATCTGGATCAAGCATTTCGATAAGTGCGTTTCGCTCGCGGCCCGCCAAATCTTCAATTAGATCCGCTAAGTCCGCGGGGCGAAGTTGGCCAAGTGCCGCACGTGATTCAGTTGACCTTACAACTCCGGTTCCGTGTGCAAGAGATGCAACGTTTGCCCAATCGATTACATGTTCTGGAATTGGACCACGGCCAAGTGCACCAGGAAATATTCTGCGAATAAATGCTTTAAAAGAGATGTCCACACCTACGACTCTAATTTCACGGTCGAGTGGTGCCAAATATAGATCGGATGAGCGAACAACTCTAAGCCCATTTACATCAACAATCTGATGGTCCAAAACATCTGCATCAAGAAGTGATTCACCTTCGCGACGTGTGAATTCAGTTAGATCAACTTTTGCAGATGACAATTGGATTTCATTCTGAGTTAGTTTTGCGATTCTTGCGCCATCAATAAAAGATTTGCTCTGGCCGACTTTCACAATTAATCCTGAAACTGGTGGGTAAGAATCTTCGCCATGTCGAACTACTACATCGACTAGGCGACCAATTTCATTTCCACCTTGATACTTAACTGGTCGTCCAATCAGCCCAGCGACAGAGACTAAAGATTCACGAATATTTTTACGTTGTAAAACTAATTCACTTCGGCCAACGAACCGCTTAGCCACCGTATTAATGCTCTTTACTGGTGGCTTTTTCATAGCCCAATCTTAGGCGATGTTAAGAGACCGACAGCCTTACGCCGACTAGAGACTTAGGGCGAAGGGTAATTTTCTCGACTATCGCAGCGAAAGCTTCACTTGCTGGACATGTTGGATCACTAATAACAATTGGCTGACCGATATCTCCACCCTCACGCAAGGCTGGGGCAAATGGAATCTGGCCGATCAGAGCAACATCAGCGCCGACTAGCGAAGATAAATGTTTTGCAGTTTCTAAACCGCCGCCGGTTCCAAATATCGCAATTGGTTCACCGCACTTATTGCAAGCAGAATCAGACATATTTTCAATTACTCCAATAATGTGTTGTTTCAATTGGTGCGCGATTCGTCCAGCTCGTTCTGACACTTCAGCAGCAGCAATTTGTGGTGTTGTTACAACAATTATTTCCGATGCCGGCAATAACTGGCCAAGTGAGATTGCGATGTCACCAGTTCCTGGTGGTAAATCCAGAAGAAGTAAATCGAGATCACCCCAATATGCATCACTTAATAACTGCTCTAAGACTTTATGTAACATCGGCCCACGGAAAGCGACAGCATCTGAACGTTCTGGCTTGAACATCTCCATTGATACAACTTTTACGCCGAAAGTTTCAACTGGAATAAAGGTCTGATCAATTGCAGTTGGTCGAATTCCCACAATCCCCATGAGTCTCGGGATTGAGTGACCATAGACATCAGCATCCAGAATTCCAACCTTCAAACCTTTCTGAGCGGCAGCGACGGCAAGATTTGCAGTTACTGAAGATTTTCCGACACCACCTTTACCCGATGCAATACCAATTACGCGCGTTAATGAATCTGGTTGAGCGAAGGGAATAAATTTCTCCCGGCCACCATTAAGCAGTTTCTTCACAGCATTTCGTTGCTCTTCATTCATCACGCCGAATGTGAGATCCAAAGATTTAACTTCGGTAATCGGTTCTAGTGAGTCAGAAATATCTTTCTGTAAGCGATCTCGCATCGGACAGCCAGAAATAGTTAACAGAATAGTTATTGCAGCTACCCCATCAATAAATTCGACGGACTGCACCATCCCAAGTTCTGGAAGTGGGCGATGTAATTCAGGGTCTGAAACTCCATCTAAAGCTTTATGAATTCTTGCAATTACATCGCTGCTCATAGGAGATCCGGATCAATCTTCGCTGATTTTTTTAACTCTTCCATTTCGGCTTTAGGTTCTGCCAATACTTCATTAATATGTTTTGAAATAAATGCCTTGGGATTTAGATCGGCTACCTTCAAATCTTCATAACCTGGTCCAAGGTTTTCGCGTAAATCTCTTGTTGCGCCCTGGGCTAGATCGCGCATTTTGCGAATAAATTTTGCGGAATCAGCGGTAAATTGTGGAAGTTTATCTGGGCCCACTAAAACTACAGCCACTAGCGCAATTGCAACGAACTCGCCACCACCGATACCGAACATGTTCGAATCCTATATCTATTCAGATTTTCTGTAATTACTTAGCCGCAATAAGTATGAGAGAGACTTCTTTTGTAACACCTTCACGCTGAAACTTAATTTTTATTCGATCGCCAACATTGTAAGAGCGAACACTAATGATCGCTTCATCTGCAGAATTGATAGCTTTGCCATCAATTTCGATAATGACATCTCCTGGTTTAATACCAGCACGGTCTGCGGGGCCACCGGTAGTTACCGATCCAGCCTCACTCGGAATTCTGGCTCCGGTTCCGGTGAAACGAGTATCAAGTGATACTCCCATAATTGGATAAGTTGAACTTCCATTTTTTATTAACTGATCGGCAGTTTTTCTTGCCTGATTAATTGGAATTGCAAAACCTAAACCAATAGAACCGCTCTGGCCACCAAAGCCAGATCCAGTTGTTGCAATCGCTGAATTTATTCCGACTACTGCCCCAGATAGATCTACAAGTGGGCCACCAGAATTGCCAGGATTTATTGCCGCATCTGTCTGTATTGCATTTATGAATGAACTCTCGCTAGTTCCGCCGCCAGATGTTACGGGGCGATTCTTTGCGCTAACAATTCCTGATGTCACAGTCCCGGTTAAACCAAGGGGCGAACCGATAGCAATTACGCCATCACCAACTTGTACCGCGTCGCTATCACCGAGTTGAAGGGCGGGTGCATCTGATACTGCAATCTTTATTACCGCAAGATCATATGAAATATCGCGGCCAACTAATTTTGCATCATAATCTTTTCCATTAGCCAATTTAACTTTAATTGTTGCGCCGTTTGTAGCGGCAAGTGAAATAACGTGATTGTTGGTAAGAATATGGCCGGTGCTATCAAGGAAGAAGCCGGAACCAGATCCACCGCTTCTGCCATTTCGAACTTCAATTGACACTACTGATGGCGAAACTCGGGCTGCTATTCCAGCAATTGAATCTGGTTTACGTTCGATAGTGCTTTTAGTGGTGACTAAATTTGTTTTTGATTCAATCGATGCTGATGTGCGCCCGACTACGCTGCCAACAACTCCGGCAATCAGCGCCATTGCTATTGCAATGCCAAAACTTACAGTTCTAGTGTTACGTTTTTTTACTTCGGCAGTTGTTACAACTTTATAGTCTGAAATCCACCAGGGGGTAATAGGTGCATCGTTTTTATTTGATTGATCAGACATAATCAAATCTTACGAGCAAGAAGTGCTCCGCCGCCAATTGGAAGAAGTGTTGAACTCCATCTGGAATCCTCTTTAATCGCCTTAATTGAATCTCGGCGCGCAATAGTTTCAAAATCTCGCTGAGTTGGGTCAGCCACTTTGCCCCCATCAAGGGCGTTGTCGATTATTAGAACGCCATTGGGTTTTAACAATCTATGACTCTCTTGAACTACATCAACCATATCTATCGGTGATCTCACAATCATTAAGTCATAATTTGAATCAGCTAACTTTCCAACAACTTCAATAATGTTTCCGGTAATTAACCTGAATTTTTGCGCAGAAATTCCGGCCTCATCCAAAATCTCTTTGGCACTTGCTGAATGCTCTCGCTCTGAATCTATGGAAGTTAGTGTCGCATCCACTGGAGCGTCGTTAAATATCCAAAGTGCACTCACGCCAGAACCGGTGCCAATTTCAACGATAGATTTGGCCGAAATAAGACCGACTACAAAATTTATTAATCCGCCAGCGCCGACAGTTGGATCTGGTGCATCAACTTCTGCCCCATTCTTTCGCGCTTGCTGCATGAAGAAATCTTCATGCGGAAAATTTTCAGAGAAGGCAGACATATCTCCACGATTTGTCTCATTAGTCCCACTGGTCCCATTTGTCATAGCGAAGTCAACCACTCAGTAAGCAATCTGACCCCGAAGCCAGTCCCGCCTTTTGGATTTTCTCCAGAATCACTCTCAGAACGTGCGGGCCCTGCAATATCTAAATGCACCCACTTTCGGTTCCCAGCAAAGTGTTCTAAGAAAAGTGCAGCTGTTATAGAGCCACCGTTGAAATCTGGTTTTTCGGCGGTGTGATTAAAATCTGCAACTTCACTTGCTAGTGCAACTTTGTAATCATCAATAAGCGGCATATGCCAAACCCGTTCACCAGAACTCTGTCCAGCATCATAAAGTTCCTGAGCCAATGCGATATCGCGGGTATACATCGCGGCATATTGTCTGCCAAGTCCAAGAGTTGCAGCACCTGTAAGCGTTGCAACATCAATTAAATAATCAGGATCAAGTTCGGCATCTGCATATGCCAAGCCATCAGCTAGAACTAATCGGCCTTCGGCATCAGTGTTAATTACTTCAACAGTTGTTCCGCCGTAATGTGTGATCACATCGGATGGCCGTTGCGAAGTACTTGAAAGTGCATTTTCGGCACACATTAATATTGCAGTAACTCGAACCTTTGGGGCATTTGCACCCAGTTGAGCTATTGCTGTAACAGTTGCTAAGACTGCCGCTGCACCTGACATATCGCTCTTCATTCCAACCATGTGTTCGTATGGTCGTTTCAAGGAGACTCCACCCGTATCAAAAGTGATTCCTTTTCCTACTAAAACTACATGCGGCCAATTCTTTGAACCCTTAGGTTCATATGAAACTTGAACCAATCTTGGTCCAGGTTTAGGTGCCGAATTTCCAACAGCAAGCAGTCCCCCAAATTTTGCAAGCCCAGGGCCAGACTTAATTTCAATCTTAAGATCCGGAGATTTTGTTTTTGCAACGAAGGATTTGGCTTGATCTGCAATCCAAAGTGGGTTCTTAATATTTGAAGGGGTATGGATTAAATCGCGGGCTCGCCAAACACCTTCGGCAAGCAATTGTGCTCTTATTAACTCAGCTTCAAAATTACCTACGATTGTAAATATCGCTGCCTTAGGCGCTTTCGGTGCTGGGCTTTTTTGACTCCAGGAATAACTTGCTAGAACTATTGCAACTGCATGGCTTCGCGCAGATTGCTTCGTTGAAATAAGTGCGTTCAATATTGATGATCCAGAATTCTTAACTTTGCGGGAAAGCGCAGCACCGGCTTTACGTAAATCCTCTGAATTATTATCTCCAACACCAACGAAATAGATTCGCGAAATATTATTGGCTGAAACTTCAACCGGTACTTCAATTAATTCTCCGGCCTTACCAGTGGCATCAGGCCAATTTGAGAGCAATTTATCTATCTCAATTTTAAAGTGCTTTTCTACGGCTTTCACAATTTTGGTGTTGCCCAATGAAACACTGGCTTCAGATTTAATTATTGGAAGAGCGAGCGCGTCATATTCTGAAAAATCTAGCTCGGATAACGGCTGGCAATTGATAATCGGCGCGAGTTTCATGATTTATTTTGTCCCAATACCCGCGCGAACTTATTTACTTCTTAACGAGTGAGACCGCTGCCTGTAATGCATTTCCAAGATTTGTTGCTTCTTCTACATTTAACTCAACGACTAGACGACCGCCACCTTCAAGTGGGATTCGCATTACAAAACTGCGAGCTTCCTTGGTAACTTCCATGGGCCCATCACCGGTTCGAGGTTTCATGGCTGCCATGTTGGTCTCCTTTTAATTAAGTACTGCTTAAAAAGCATCGGGGAATTACAGTGGATAAGTATCTCGCAAAAGTGGTGGTGAAAGGAAATTGAAAAAAGCTCGGGATTAGCCCTGATTTAACGCGGAAAGTAGACGAGATTTCCCACTAGTGATAACGCTTTGAACCGCGCGTTCTGGGACCCCAAGAGCCTCGCCAATCTCCTTGGCAGACATCGATCGGATGTAATGCATCGTAAGAATAAAGCGCTCTTCCTCTGGCAAACTAGAAAGAAGTTCGGAGAGTGCGCCCATAACCGAAGGTTACCCGCCTAACTTAAAGTTTATTAGTAATTAACTTCGTAGCTACGCGTTGCACGCACGAATTGCGCTCGGAATGTCGCGGCACCAAGCCACCAATTCATCAGAAGCAGCACCAATAAATTCTTCTTGACTTAAATAATCAAGGGAACTTTTCAACATTTCATATGTCCCATATGGATCGCAAACGACGACCGGCTTTGCGTGATATCCCAACTTACGTCCTACCCAAATTTCAAAGAACTCTTCTAAGGTTCCAATTCCGCCCGGCAACATTATGAAAGCATCTGATATCTCTTCGATTTTTGCTTTGCGAGTTCGCATATTTGAAACAGTAAACATTTCAGTAGCTTCAGGATCTGCAAATTCAACAGTTAGAAGTTTCTCTGGGATTACACCAAAAGTTTTAGCACCACGCTCGCGTGCGCCACGTGCAGCCGCACCCATCATTGAAATCTGCCCACCGCCCCACACCAAATCGGCACCACTACTGGCTATCGCAACTCCAACATCAAAGGCTAGATCAAGATATTTTTGGTCGATACTTGTCGAGGCTGAGCAATAAACGGCTATTCGCATAATAAAAGAAGTCTAGTAGCAGAATGGTTTTGGTAGCGTTATCTCATGAGAAGCGCCTTTGGATTTGGAATAGCCAGCACTGCAAGTACTGGTGAGGTATTAGATGTCTGGTTTGATTCACTTGGAATCGGAAAACTCGCGGATAACAACGGGCCAGACCTTTCTGAGTTCACCGGAAGTGATGCGATTCGCGAGGTAACAAAGTCAAAGGTTGCTATCGAAATAGATTTAGATACGCCACCAAAAGATGTTGCTGATGCTTACCTAAGGCTTCATTTACTTTCACATCGAATTGTTAAACCTCATGGTCAATCCCTTGATGGCATATTTGGAATTTTGAATAATGTGGTTTGGACATCTGCTGGGCCATGTGCCGTTTCAAGCTTTAGTTCTGTTGGCCCAAAACTGCGGGCAAAACATGGAATGCTAACTGTTTTTTCAGTCGATAAGTTTCCACGAATGGTTGATTACGTAGTTCCAGAAGGTGTTCGAATTGCAGATGCGGATCGGGTTCGCCTTGGCGCACACCTGGCAAGTGGCACAACTGTTATGCATGAAGGATTCGTTAACTTCAATGCCGGAACCCTTGGAAAATCTATGGTCGAAGGTCGAATAAGCGCCGGAGTAGTTGTCGGCGATGGAAGTGACATCGGTGGCGGGGCTTCAATAATGGGAACTTTAAGTGGTGGCGGTAAACAAATTATTTCAATTGGCGAGCGTTGTTTGTTAGGTGCAAATGCCGGTTTAGGTATTTCACTTGGCAATGATTGTGTTGTTGAATCTGGAACCTATATAACTGCAGGATCAAAGATAACTTTGCCAGATGGAGAAGTAGTTAAAGCAAGTGAACTTTCTGGAGCAAATAATTTGCTCTTCCGCCGTAATTCAAAGAGTGGTGCACTAGAAGCTCTCCCTAAGACCGGCAACTGGGGTGGCTTGAATTCCGTTCTACACGCTAATTAACTTTAAGGAATTAAATCAAAGTAATTGGAACCAAGAAGATGGCATTTTAACTGCCGATTTAAATGTTCCAACTGGCAAAGTTTTTGATGTTCCATCACTTGAAACCCCAGTTATTTTAAGAACGCTATTAGTGGCTGTTCGCTCGCCAATAATTATTTGAATTACATCAGCTAAACCAAATGCCTTAGCCATAACTTTCTGCGAAACCTTCTTTGTCCAGCTTGCATAATTCCTGTTGACTGCAGGATCAATACTCCAAGGATCGGGAACGCTAACGAGGTGTGGGATATCAGTCCCCCAAACATCAACTGACCGTTGAGTCATGCCACCAGTTGAAGATGAGAAAAAAACGCTCACTGGTAATTGGTCCACAGTAATTGCTAATCCATGGCTTTCATCAACCGCAGTTGCATCAACCGCAGCTTTCCAGAACTGGCCATAACGAGGTTCGCCTTCTTTTGAATATCCGACAAAAGCTTGATCATATTTGGAGTTATAAACATGACAGTCGCAGGCCTTCTTTATTGACTTCATTCGCATGAGTGCATATGTGCGCGAAGCAATTACTTGGCTCTCTAGTGCAGCAGTCGGCCATGATGATGGAACTTCGGCAATCCCATAAAGATATTCATCATGTAATCTCAATAAATTTGTTGCTTCAATTCGAAATCCAATTCCAGGAGCACTAACCGCTCGAAGTTGAATGTAACCATGGTTGACTAGAAATTTACTCTTTCCAACATTTACCGAAATTATAGATTCTGGATTACTCCACTTTATAACCCATAGTTTTCCACTACCGCCCGGACCAGAAATGACTTTTCCAGTTATTGCAAAATTAAGGACAGAATCTGGTGGTAATGAAGTTGCGACTGCGGTATCAACAGTGACTGTTGCGAAATCGGTTGTGGGAATAACTAAGGAAAGTGCTGGAACTTGATGGGCAATATTTACGCTTATCGTTGCGGTATCTTCAACTGGAGTTACTTGAGCATTTGGAAAGTAGTAGTTAAGAATTTCGATTGCAGACTTACCTTCAAGGGCTTGGCCCTTTGCACCATATTGGCTAAGTCCTACTCCGTGGCCATATCCGGAACCCGTAAAAACAAATGTTTTCGGGACAACTGCGCTTGCATTAGTAATCGAAATAAAAGTTAATAAAAACACCAGCGTTAGTGCGCGTTTCATTCTTCCTCGGCCATTAAACCTTTTGGAGATGATAAATAACCAGCTCCCCACACCATATGCATCGTTACAAGAACTATTGGCAGAATTAATTTCTCAGTGAAACTTCTGCCTACAAACAATGATCCAAGAAGTATCAAAGCTAAATAGGCTGCAATTGGAATGAAGAAAATTGGTGAAACTACTAAACCTAAAATAACTGAAAGCGTATTTATTACTAACGCTGTAGGAGGCGCTAAGTAGCGTAGGTTCACACTTCCCTTATGGCTGCGGGAAACTGCTCGGCGCCATGTGCCATATTGAAAATATTGTTTAGCAAGAGCTTTTAGCGTAGAACGTGGTCGATAACTTACGACTAGGGATGGATCAAACCAAATAACCCCACCATTTTTACGTAATCTAAAATTTAATTCCCAGTCTTGGGCCCGAGTAAATCTCTCGTCATATCCGCCCGCTTTAAGGAGCGCGGATTTCTGAAAGGTTCCAAGATAAACCGTGTCAGCAGGACCAGCGCTTCCACCAACATGGAATCTAGATGAGCCAACTCCAAGTGGCGAGCGCATCGCAGTTGCAACAGCCTTTTCTAATTTAGTTTTACCTACTGCGGCCATAATGCCGCCAACATTTACCGCACCAGTTTTATTAAGTAGCGCTGTTGCGTCAGTTAAATAGGTAGGCGAAATTTCGGCATGTCCATCGATGCGCGAAACAATTGGAAATTTTGATTTAGCAATTGCCGCATTTAAACCGTTTGCAGTTCGGCCCGTTGGGTTATCTACCAAGACAACTCGAGAATCGGCGGCTGCTAACTCTTTAGCAATTTCATTTGTTCGATCACTCGATGGCCCCAAGGCGAGGATTACCTCAAAAGCGCCACTGTAATTCTGA
>CAXNFK010000016.1:0-16750 GCA_964201775.1 Candidatus Nanopelagicaceae bacterium | reverse complement strand
GGGTCTTCGGTATCAGATAGCAAAGTGTAATTAACTGTATAGACGCCAGTTGTAACCAATTCGGTTAAACCAACTTCCGCGCTATTTCCATTAATTGTTATTGATCCATCATCAACCGCAACACCATTTGGATTATTTACAACTATTAAACTTCCTTGTTCAGAGAGTGGCGCAGCAGTAGAAATTGCAATTGAGTTTGGAGAAGTTGTGAGAACTGATCCCGCTTGTGGGACCGAAGCGGTGATGCTATTTGCGAAGGCAGAGGATGAATAAACAGGTAATAGAAGAATTAGTCCTGCTATTGCAGATCGAATTACTCGGCCGGCCTTCATGATTTCCCCTCTATTTGCTTCTCGATTAGATGTAATTCTCTCACTTCTTTACAATAGTGCCCATGCCTACGTATGAATATGCCTGCACCAAGTGCGGCCACCAATTCGAGGCGCTCCAATCATTTAGCGATGACGCCCTCACCGAATGCCCAGAATGCAAGGGTGAAGTGCAGAAGGTTTATTCGAATGTGGGTGTTGTATTCAAAGGATCAGGCTTCTATAAAACAGATTCCAGAACTACTAAACCAGCTGCGACACCAGCGGCACCGACACCGCCCCCGGCTCCAAAAAATGATTAACCGTGATGTGGTGGGCGATCGCTCTCAATTTCTGAATCGCGTTTTGAATCATCATCTTCACGAGGATCAATTTCATCTTGCGTTATCTTTGGCAAAATTTTCGGATCGCTCATAACTCGATTGTAATCAACTAATAGGGAGAATAGAAGTCATGTTTGAGAAGTTGGGTCACTTTTTAGTAAGACGTCGTAAGGCAGTATTGGCTGGCTTTATTGTTTCCACTATCGCAGCAGGCGTAGTTGGTTCACTTGTACTCGCCCGACTTGAAGGTGGCGGATATTCAGACCCAAATAGTGATTCTTCAAAAGCTGCTACATATTTAACAGATACCTTTAAAGTAAAAGATCCAGCAATTATTTTTATTGTTGATGCTGGTAAGAGCGTCGCAGATCCAGCAGTTGCCGCTGAAGTTGCACCAATCGAAGCTGATTTGCGTTCGATGCCAGATATCGCCAAGACTCTTTCTTATTGGAGCGCTGGTGGTGCAAAACAGTTGATGAGTGAAGATGGAAACGCTGCTTACCTCTTTATCTATGGCGATGAAGCAGATCCAACTCTTCTAACTGGCTTAGCTTCGGATCTACGGAAGAAATATGATGGCCAAGTTGGAAACTTAAGAATTTATGTTGGCGGTATCGCAACATTTAACGATGCAATAAATAAACGAATTTCAAGTGATTTAAAGTTTGCGGAAGCTATTTCAATCCCTCTTACATTCCTCTTTCTTCTATTTGTTTTTGGTGGCCTAATCGCATCAGCAATGCCAGTGATTGTCGCCGTCAGCGCAATACTTGGCGCTTTCCTTATTCTCTATTTGATAAGCCTTGTCACGGGCGTAAGTATCTTCGCTCTTAACTTAGTAACTGGTTTAGGTATGGGCCTTGGTATCGATTACTCACTATTGATGGTTAATCGCTTCCGTGAAGAGTTGCATGCTGGAAAGAGCGTCGAGGAATCAGTTGCGCAGACCGTTAAGACAGCGGGCCGAACTGTTTTCTTCTCAGGCATAACTGTGATGATCAGCCTTGCAGCACTTACCTTCTTCCCACAAATGTTTTTGAAGTCATTTGGCTATGCCGGGGTTTCGGTAGTTGCAATAGCAATTCTTGGTGCACTAATTCCGCTTCCCGCAATCTTGGCTTTACTTGGAAACAAGATTGATAAATTTGTTGTGCGTAAGAGTGCGATTACACCAAAGGAAGATGGTCGTTGGGCTCATACCGCACGTTATGTAATGAAGCGCCCGGTAGCAGTTGTAGTTCTATCACTATTAATTCTAGGAACTCTGGCTTCACCAATTAAAGATATCGTCTTCTCGCAAGTTGATACCCGAGTTCTGCCTGCTTCTGACAAAGCAGCAATTGCAGCGAAGGTCGGCCAGGATAAATTCCCTGGCGAGCAAGCAAACCCAGTTGAAATAGTTATTCCAAATGGAACAACAAAAATGGTTGAGATAAATAGCTTTGTAAGTGATCTCGCAAATGTTCCAGGAATAATAAATATTGGTGCACCTGAAACTGTTGGCTCTGATGTTCGCATCGCTGCTATTCACAGTATGAGTGCACGTTCACCGGCGGCAGAAAATATGATTATTAAGATTCGTGAACTAAAAGTTCCAGAAGGAACTTTAGTTGGTGGCGTCGCTGCAGATTATGCAGATAGCCAGATTGGTATCGCAAAAAAGTTACCACTTGCATTGGGATGGATTGCAATTGGAACATTGCTTCTACTCTTTATGTTTACCGGCTCAATAATTCTGCCAATTAAAGCGCTAATCTTAAACTTGCTCTCACTATCAGCCACATTGGGTGTAATGACCTGGATCTTTATCGGAGATAATTTAACTTGGCTTGTTGGTTCATTTACCAATACCGGAAGTATCGATACCTCGATAGTTATTCTGATTGCAGTTGTCGCCTTCGGTTTATCAATGGACTACGAAGTATTTCTACTATCTCGAATAAAAGAAGAGCACGATGCTGGCCATTCAAATATCGAATCAGTAGCGCTCGGACTTCAAAAATCTGCCCGAATCATTACGGCAGCTGCAGTAATTCTTTCAGTGGTATTTGCAATCTTTGTGACAAGTGGTGTTACCTCCATTAAGGCCATGGGATTTGGTGTCGCCTTTGCGATTCTTCTCGATGCAACATTGGTTCGCGCCTTGCTAGTCCCCGCCCTTATGCGCTTATTTGGTGAGCGCAATTGGTGGGCACCGAAGGCGTTAAAGCGATTCACAATTAGCCATTAAACTTCTGCAATGGATTTGATAGTAACCCTTCAATGTAAGGACCAACCTGGGATCGTGCATGCGATGACGACTGCCGTCTTAGGTGTTAAGGGAAACATTATTGAGAACCAACAATTTACAGATCCAACAACTCAAGATTTTGTAATGCGTACCCGCTTTGAAACCGAATTAGAATTTGCAAAAGTTAAAGAAGCACTTGAATCAGGGTTAAGTCAGTTCAAGCCAAATTTATCTCTGCGTTCAGCGACAAAGAATAAACGGGCGCTAATTCTCGTAACCAAAGAGTCGCACTGTTTGCGTGACTTGTTGTATTTACAAGAACTTGGCGAATTGCCTATCGAGATTCCTGCAGTAGTTTCAAACCACAGTGATTTGAAAGCTTTAGTCGAATCTCACGGAATTAAATTTATTGATCAGAGCAAATTATCTAAAGCTGACGCCGAGAAGCAGATATCTGATTTAGTTAAAGAGTTAGAGATAGATCTTGTAGTTTTAGCTCGTTACATGCAGATTCTTACCAAGCAATTTTGCGAGCAAATGTCTGGTCGAATAATCAATATTCACCATTCATTCCTTCCTGGATTTAAGGGCGCTAAGCCATATCACCAAGCACATGCACGAGGTGTAAAGACAATTGGTGCAACAGCACATTTCGTTACACCAGAGTTAGATGAAGGCCCAATTATTGACCAGGATGTTGTTCACGTAACACATGCCTCTACGCCAGAAGATTTGATTGCAACTGGTCGCGACATTGAACGCCGAGTTTTATCGCGCGCAGTTCGTGACTTTGCACAAGATCGCATTTTTATCGTCGGCGATCGAACTGTTGTTTTTCATAACTAAAAAGTATTTGGTGTCCTAGGCGGGAGTTGAACCTGCGACCTACCGCTTAGGAGGCGGTTGCTCTATCCACTGAGCTACTAGGACCTAAAAAACTTAGAAATAAAAAATATTAGACTTTTATTGAAAGTAAGTTTACTTAACTTTAACGGGGTTTGCCTATTGCTTACTTGCTGGGCTAGGCTAGTAAAAATAGCAAAATACTCGTTTGGAGTTGGTTTTAATGAAGGCCCTAGTTTTAGGCGCCGGTGGAGTTGGTAGAGCAATAGCTAATATTGCTTCTCGTCGTTCATTCATTACAGAATTAGTAATCGCAGATCGCAATTTATCTCGCGCTGAAGATGCCGTAAATCGCTTGAAGGATCCCCGATTCTCTGCCGCACAAGTAAATGCAGCAGAACTCGAAGATATCCGTGAATTAATTCGTAAAGCAAACCCGGATATTGTCATCAACGCAGTTGATCCACGTTTTGTAATGCCGATATTTCTTGCTTGCGAGATTGAAAATAAAAATTATTTAGATATGGCCATGTCACTATCTAGGCCACACCCGCATTATCCGTATACCGAAACCGGTGTGAAGTGTGGTGACGAACAATTTGCACGTGATTGGAATTGGAGCGAACGCGGAATTTATGCCTTGATTGGCATGGGCGTTGAACCTGGTTTAAGTGATGTCTTTGCAAAGTATGCAAGCGACGAATTGTTCTCACGAATTGATTCAATAACAGTTCTAGATGGATCAAATTTAGTTGTCGCAGGTTCAGAATTTGCACCATCATTCTCGATTTGGACGACAATTGAAGAGTGTTTGAATCCACCACTAGTTTGGGAAGATGGCCGAGGTTGGTACACAACTGAACCCTTCTCAGAACTTGAAATCTTTGATTTCCCTGATGGGATTGGTCCGGTTGAATGTGTGAATGTTGAACACGAAGAAGTTGTCTTAATTCCACAGAAAATTGAAGCTAAGAAAGTTAACTTCAAATATGGGCTTGGTGCGCAATTTATTTCAATCTTGAAGACAATTCATATGCTCGGAATGGATCGCACTGAAACTGTAGATGTGCAAGGTATTCAAGTTTCACCACGAGATTTGTTGGCAGCATCACTTCCTGATCCAGCAACACTTGGTTCAAGAATGACTGGTAAGACTTGTGCTGGTTCACTTGTTAAAGGTCTAGATAAGAGTGGCGAACCAAAAGCGGTTTATCTTTATAACGTAATTGATAATGCTTGGTCTATGGAAAATTATGGTGATCAAGCCGTTGTTTGGCAGACTGCAATTAATCCAGTTATAGCAATGGAACTTATTCATGAAGGAATTTGGAAGCCAGAGGCCGGAGTGAATGGCCCCGAGTGGTTTGATTCAAAACCATTCCTAGCAAAACTTGAAGAGTATGGAACTTCATGGCATATCCGCGACGAATCAACAGCTGGGATAGTAAAATAATTAAATGGCTACCGCGCTAGTAACAGGAGCCACTGCAGGTATCGGTGAATCCTTTACTAGATTGCTTGCCACAAAAGGTTTTGACTTGGTTCTTGTAGCCCGCGATAAAAAGCGACTACAAGAGCGGGCAAACTCGCTTTCGAAGAAATATAAAGTTCAAGTTGAAATCTTGCAAGCAGATCTTTCAGTACCTGCGCAATTAGCAAGAGTAGAGAAGCGACTTTCAAATCCAAAGAAGCCAATTGATGTGTTGATCAATAACGCAGGGTTTGGGATTAAAGATAGTTTTTTGAAGAGTGATATCAAAGCTGAATTGCAACTTATAGATGTCTTGGCGAGGGCGCCGATGCAATTAATGCATGCAGTCTTACCGCAAATGTTGAAACGCGATTTAGGTGTAATTATAAATGTTTCAAGTGTTGCAAGTTTTATCGCTGGTGGAACTTATAGCGCCGCAAAATCTTATTTAACAGTCCACACCGAATCGCTGCATACCGAACTTTCGAAAACGAATATAAATATCAGTGTTGTATGTCCTGGTTTCACTCGAACCGAATTCCACCAGCGGGGAAAGATGAAAATGTCTGGGCTGCCAGATTTCATGTGGCTTAGCGCTGATCGAGTTGTTGCTGATTCTTGGCGTGCGGCGATGGCCGGTAAAGCCATTTGTATTCCGGGGTGGCAATATAAAATTTTGAGCACGATCGCGAGATTTGGGCCAAGGCCTCTGGTTCGCAAGCTTGGGATCAAGGTTCGAGCGCGGCAACGTTAGATACTTCGAATATTCACAGTAATTTCACCGCCACGCGTAGATTGTTTCACGGCTAAATTGCGTGCTCATCGATAGAATCCCGTTATTGGAGTTACATAAATTTGTGGCTCATTGCTAATATTTTGTGGAGGCTAATATGTCGAAGAAAATCTCAGCGTTATCAATCGCTGTTCTAGTTCTTGCCGGAACGTTTGTTGGTATTTCAAGTGCGTCCGCTGCTACAGCTTATAAAGCGTGCAAGCCACTTAACAGCAAAGCAAAAATCGGTAAACTTTCATACACATGTACCAAAAATCCAGCATCTACTTCAAAGAGTTTAGTTTGGGTATCCAAGCCATGTATTGACGCAAATAAGAGTTACTTAAGTGCTAAATCTTTATCAGGAGCAGTCACAACTTCATTCGATGGCCGAATCAGCAGTGCTACCCGACTTAAGGCAACTAGCGAGCGTTTGATTGCAGCCGCTCAGAAGAACGTTGATACTTGGAGCAAGAACATGCTTTCTTATACCAAGACTCCGACTGAAGTACAGAAGAAGCAGATAGCTTCCGTTCAAGAAGGTATTGATCGCAACAAGGAACGCGTTATTGAACAGACTGCAAATATCGTGAAGCTTGATGCTCAAATCAAGGAAGCGACAGATGGCAAGGCTAAGACAGAAGCTGATTTAGTTAGCGCTAAGAAGAACATTTCAACAGCCTGTAAATAAGCTCCACTTTTTACCCTACGCTCGTTAAATGGCGAGAGTAGTAGTTTTCGTATTACTGATTAGCCACCTGATTATTCGGGTGGCTTTTCAATTGCCAGCAGTAGTTTCGGATTTAATTCTATTTAACTTAACGGCATTTGCCGCCGGCTTTGTGGCTTGGAAATCTCCCCGACTAAATGATCGGTTGGCAAGGCGTGCAATCACATCAGCGATAATTATCTGGGCTCTTGGTTCAACTTTCTCAACCTGGAATTCTTTTTACCAATTCAAAATTTCCGAACGGTTGATTGACCTAACTTACATCGCCTTTTATCCCCTGATGCTCCTTGGAATAATTCGCGCACTTGCAGTTACGAAAAAAATTGCCGCTTTAGAAATACTAGATACTGCGATAATTGCTCTTGGAACTTCTAGCGTTATATCTAGTTTGTTACTGCGGCCAGCACAGATGCAATTCGATGGCACAAGTTATGAAGTATTTCTATCTGTCTTATACCCGGTTGGTGATTTAGTTCTTGTCGCAACATGTCTATCCCTGATTGTGCTTCAACACCGAAGTTTGCGGGGAATAACTTTATTTCTTGGGATTTCAATCTTTGCTCTAACCGATCTTTTCTTCCTTCTCTTATCTGCCACAACTGGATATGAATTCGCAGCACTGACCGATGATGGCTGGTTATTGGGATTGGCACTAATAGCATCGGCGCTCTGGTTTCATGGTGGTGAAACTGAAATTAAAGAACAACGAATCAATACTTGGGCTACAACTTTTGCGCTAATTATGAGTTCGAGCATTCTTGCTTATGGTGCGATTCGAGCGAACTACTTTCCAATATTTGTATTGGTCCTCTCCTTTCTTACGATTTCTCTAGCCTTCTTGCGAATGGCCTTGGCGTTGCGCGATGCAAAAATTGTTGGTGAAGATCGTGAACATGCCAGAACCGATGAATTAACTGGGCTGCCCAATCGCCGAAGATTTATTGCGGAACTTGAATTGCTCCGCCGAAAAAATGGAACGCTACTGCTATTAGATCTAGATGGCTTCAAAGCAGTAAATGATAATTATGGGCATGAAATCGGTGATCAACTCCTAAAACAAATAACTTTGAGATTCAATCGAGTTCTTCCTAGTGATGTTTTAATTGCCCGTCTTGGCGGCGATGAATTTGGCGTAATTGTTTACGGCAATCGAAATATCGGAACCGATGTAGCACTCGCGCTTCGCGCAACCTGCACATACCCATTTACGCTTTCAGTTGGTGAAGTGAAAGTTGGTGTGAGTATTGGAAGTATCACTACCGAAGGACCGACAAAGAGTAAAGAGGAGCTTTTAAAGCGAGCAGATAACGCAATGTATGAAGCGAAACGAACTGGTGTTGGGTTCGTGCAATCACCTACGGCTTAACTTAACCTAACTTAACTTAGGCTTTATCTCTTCTAACCTTGCCAAAGATTCCAAGCGTTCGGTGGCATGGTTAACAATGCGTTCTGGATAGCCTTTGGAATAACCATCCAAGAATTCCCAAGGCTCATGAATTTCATCGGCACTTAAGTGCGCAAGTTCTGGCACATATTTACGAATGTAATCACCGTTAACATCAAAACGTTTGCCTTGTTCGATTGGGTTAAATACTCGGTAATACGGCGACGCATCTGTGCCACATCCTGCGGTCCACTGCCAACCATGTGAGTTTGAAGCAATATCAAAATCGACTAGATGTTCCATAAAGAAATCTGCACCAAGTTGCCATTCCAGATGTAGATCTTTTACTAAGAACGATGCAACAACCATTCGAGTTCGGTTATGCATCCAACCTTCAGTTAATAACTGACGCATTGCAGCATCGACAAATGGATAGCCAGTCTTGCCCTCACACCAAGCTTTGAATTTTGTGCCAGGTTCGTCGTAACGCATCTCCTTAAATCTTGGTGCGTAATAATCAGTATCGGTGTGTGGATTATTGAAGAGAATGTCGGCATAAAACTCGCGCCACGCAATTTCTTTACGATAAACATCATGTGCTTTGCTATCACCAAGATCAGCAAGAAGAGTTCTCGGATGAATCTCGCCCCATGTTAAATGAGCACTTAATTTACTTGTTCCATCAACACCTGCGTTATTTCGCTCAGTATCGTAATCTGCAAGAGCTCCAGCTTTAAATTCTTTCCAACGTTCAAGCGCTGCAGCTTCGCCGGCATTAGTTACTTCGTAACCTTCTGGAACTTTCCAATCAGCAAAATTCCGATCGGCTTCATCTGGTGTGACTAACTTTAAATTTTTTGGTGCTGCTACTGGCTTGCGCCAACCATGTAAGCACCAACCTTTATAGAACGGTGTGTACACCCGATATGGCGTTGCATCACTTGGTTTTAATACTCGGCCAGGTGCAACCGCATAAGGACTTCCGGTTCTAACTAATTTAATTCCACTAGCTTCTACTCTTGCATCGAGAGCCGCGCCATGAGTTTCAAATTCTTGGCTGATATGAACTTCATTCGCGCCATATTTTTTTATTAAAGAATTTAATACTTCTACTTGATCCCCGACCATTACGTGTAATTTATTGGCTAGCGATGCATCTAGTGCCCGAAGTGACTGTTCCAAATAGCCAAGGCGCTTGCTTCCGCTCTGCTTAATTAATCTTTCATCAAGGATAAAGACCGCAATTAATTCCTCGCTATTTTCAATGGCAGCAAGGAGCGCGGGATTATCAGTTAATCGCAGATCTCTTCTGAACCAGAAGATATTGCGCTTAGTTGTGGAGTGAGTGGACTGAGTCATCCCAACCCTGAACTTCACTTACTTTGCGAGGAGCCGGGCCAACATATCTTGCAGATGGGCGAATGATTCTTCCGGTTCGCTTCTGTTCAAGAATGTGTGCTGACCAACCTGCAGTTCTTGCGGCAGTGAACATCGATGTGAACATGTGAGCTGGAATTTGCGCAAAATCTAAAACAATTGCGGCCCAGAATTCAACGTTGGTTTCTAGCACGCGATCTGGTTGACGTTCGTGAAGTTCGGCAAGCGCAGCCTTTTCAAGTGCAAGTGCAACTTCATAACGTGGCGCATTAAGTTCTTTTGAAATTCGACGAAGTGTGCGCGCACGTGGATCTTCGGCACGATAAACCCGGTGACCAAATCCCATCAGACGTTCTTTGCGATCCAAGATTCCCTTTACATATGCAACTGCATCGCCAGTTTTTTCAACACCTTCGATCATGCTTAGAACACGTGCAGGTGCGCCACCATGTAGTGGGCCGGACATTGCGCCAATCGCACCAGAGATTGCGGCTGCAACATCTGCGCCAGTTGATGCAATTACACGAGCGGTGAAAGTTGAAGCGTTCATTCCGTGTTCTGCGGCTGAAACAAAGTAAGCATCTACTGCGCGAACGTGAAGTGGATCTGGTTCACCGCGCCAGCGAATCATCATTCGCTCTACAACAGTGTGCGCTTTATCAACTTCTGATTGCGGAACCATTGGTGCACTACCGCGGGCGGCTTGCGCAACATATGAAAGAACCATTACCGATGTGCGTGCAAGTTGGATACGCGCTTCATCATCAGTTGTATCTAATAAAGGTTTAAATCCCCAAGCTGGTGCAAGCATTGCAATTGCAGATTGCACATCTACGCGGATATCTCCGGAGTGAACTGGAATCGGAAATGGTTCGGCAGCTGGAAGTCCTGGATTGAATTCGTTATCTACTAACAAGCCCCATACGTTTCCAAAAGTTACGCGACCAACAAGGTCTTCAATATCCACACCGCGGTAGCGAAGCGCACTACCTTCTTTATCCGGCTCTGCGATTTCAGATTCAAATGCAATAACGCCTTCAAGACCGGGCTTAAAAACTTCTGACACGACGGGCTCCCTCAACTAGTTACGCGTATTCTCCACACTTTCGCTGTCGATACCAAACTCAGAATATCTGGCCTTGTGCGAGATGCATACGAAGCGAAAGTGAAGTTAGATACAACTATGAGTGAAATCAACCGCGAGACTATCCGGGCCATGCGCCTCTCCTATGGCCAGGCTGGCTTGAGTGAAGGCGACCTAGCGAGTGATCCGATTGAGCAATTCAAAAAATGGCTCGGCGAAGCAAGTGAAAATATTATGGTTGTTGAAGCAAATGCGATGGTGCTCGCTACCGTAACCGATCAAACTCCAATTTCTCGAACCGTTCTTTTGAAAGATGTCTCGGAAGCGGGATTTACCTTCTTCACTAACTACTTTTCGCGTAAAGCTGAAGCGATTTCAAATAATCCAAATGTGTCACTTGTTTTTCCTTGGTTTGCGATGGAGCGTCAAGTAATAATTATTGGTAGCGCCGAAAAAGTTAGTGCGAAAGAGAGCGATGAATATTTTGCTGCCCGACCATGGGGTAGCCAAATTGGTGCAACCGCAAGTGCGCAATCAACGGAATTAGATTCCAGAGAAACCCTCGAGCGACGTTATGCCGAACTTGCTGAAAAATATCCCGAAGGCACCGTTGTGCCGCGACCCGATTTTTGGGGTGGGTATTTAGTGCGACCAGTCAGCATCGAGTTTTGGCAGGGAAGATATTCTCGGTTGCATGATCGACTTCGGTATGTGCGTTCGGATTCACAGAAAACCGATTGGCAAGTTAAACGCCTTAACCCTTAGGCTCTGCCTATGAGCGAAATTAAAATTCCAGATAATTTGAAGCCAGTTGATGGTCGTTTTGGTTGCGGCCCATCAAAAATTCGTCCTGAAGCACTTGCTGCACTAGCAAATGGTGGGACTTCAATTTTAGGAACATCGCATCGCCAGAAACCAGTTAAGAACGTTGTAAATAGAGTTCGCACTGGGCTTACATCACTATTTAATCTGCCAGAAGGTTACGAAGTAGTTCTTGGAAATGGTGGCTCAACCGCATTCTGGGATATCGCAACATTCGGATTAATTGAAAAGAAATCACAGCACCTAGTCTTCGGTGAATTTTCTTCAAAATTTGCAGCGTCTGCTAAAGATGCACCATTCCTTGACGATCCATCTGTTATCAAAGTTGAACCAGGTGCACACCCAGTTGCAGTTGCCGAAGCCGGCGTCGATGTTTATGCACTAACTCATAATGAAACTAGCACCGGTGTTTCAATGCCAATTATTCGACCAGCAGGAACAGAGGGCGCATTAGTTTTGGTAGATGCAACTTCTGCAGCTGGTGGACTTGATGTAGATATGTCGCAATGCGATGTTTACTATTTCGCACCACAAAAATCCTTCGCATCCGATGGTGGCCTTTGGATCGCAATTATGAGTCCAGCCGCTATTGCTCGCGTAGAAAAAATAAAAGCAAGTGGTCGATATATCCCGGCATTCTTCGATCTCACTATCGCAATTGAAAATTCTCGACTTGATCAGACATATAACACTCCGGCACTTGCAACAATCATCTTGTTGGCTGATCAAATTGAATGGATGAATTCAAATGGTGGCCTTAAGTTTGCAGCGGGCCGGTCAGCACAATCTTCAGATCACCTTTACTCATGGGCCGAAAAGAATGATTACACAACACCATTCGTAGTGGATCCAGCCATGCGTTCAAAGGTAGTTGGCACAATCAACTTCGATGATGCAATAGATGCTCTTGAAATTGCAAAGATTCTTCGGGCAAATGGCATTGTGGATACAGACCCTTATCGCAAACTTGGCAAGAACCAATTGCGCGTTGGTATGTTCCCTGCAGTTGATCCAAGTGATGTTAAGAAACTCACTGATTGCATCGATTACATCGTTGCTGAATTAAAGAAATAATTCCTTGAGCTATAAGGTTCGCAGACTAGTAACTCTTGCAGTTCTATTTATTGTGATACTTATAGTTGTAATAGTTGGGAATTAATTAAATGGTCCATTTAAGAAGTGCTATTACCGTAATAATTATCGGTATTGCCCTCTGGTTCGTCGCTCTTATAGTCGCCTTTGGAATCGATGCCAGCACCAATGCAAAGTGGATATGCGTATTCGGAATAGTCCTAGGAGTTATTGGACTTCGTTACACAATTAGACGGGCAAAACGCGAAAGTAATTAGCCTTCGAATTGTCCGGCAATGCCGCGTAATACTTTTGCTAAGCGATCAGCATCTGGCCCTGAAGGATGGCGGCCATGGCGTAAACCATTTCCGACTTTGTCCAAGATTTTGATTGTGTCTTCAATCATTGTTGCAAGATCATCATGATTAATTCGATTATTTGCAACGACTGAAGCAGGTTCATCAATCAGACGAACGGTCATTGCTTGTGGACCCTTCTTGCCTTCGATTACTCCGAATTCAAGTTTGGTTCCTGGCTTAACTGTTGCGACACCCGCAGGCAGGGCTGAAGATGCTAAATAAACATCTGCGCCTTCTTCGGATTCAATGAATCCAAAACCTTTTTCAAGGCTGTACCACTTCACGCGACCTAGAGGCATCGGGGAACTCCTTTTTTCTTTACATCTGTTTTACATGTTGTAATACAAGAGGATTAGTTTAACTTACGAATTGAAGATGCTGTTGCCGGATTTTGTGCTTGAAAAGCGGCTAATCGGTGACGACTAGAGCCTCGGAATGCGTTCCGCAGCCGTGGTCGACTGAAACAACGCGGGCATCATCTGGCGCCAAAATATTTGCGCATACTCCGAAAGCAGATCGAAGTGATCCAGCAATTGGAATAAAAAATCCGCAAGAGTTACATGGCTTTGGTGCTTGTTGCGAAATTGGATTGTTAGGACCTGCGTTACCGGCATACCAACGTTGCGCCGCCAAATCGCGACCAGTAATAGAAAGTACTCGTGCGCGACCTAAACCAAATTCAAATAGTTGTGCAAGATCTAACTCTTCATCTTCTGGCATTGCCGCAAACCCAGGAACTAGGCGCGCATCATCTGCTGAAGTTGGAACGATATCGCCGGGACCAACATCGCCAGGTAGCAAGCGATCTTTATATGCAACCCATTCTGGAGCAAGAAGTGAATCTGTGCCAGGTAGAAGTACTACATCGCAGATAGTTGGTGAACTTGAGCCATCTGCCTTTGCAACCGTTACGGCCCAACGCCAACCAACATATGCTGGAAGTGAGGCTTCGAATAAATAAGTTGCGATGCGAGCTTCTTCGGAATCTTCGACTTCATCATAAGAAATTGAAACTAATTCGCCAACTTGTTGTGGTGCTGGCGCATCTTCAAGCGCAGCAGCCCTTGCTAATTCAAGGGCGCTGAACTTGTCTTCAATCTTTGCTGAACTCATTGGGGTATCTTAATATGGATTTAGAAATCCATATCCCCGCCGCCTTGTGGCATAGCCGCAGATTTTGGTTCTGGCTTATCCGCAATAACAGCTTCAGTTGTTAAGAATAACGCAGCGATAGATGCGGCATTTTGAAGTGCAGAACGTGTGACCTTAACTGGATCAATAATTCCAGCTTTGATCATGTCAACGTATTCACCTGTTGCAGCATTTAATCCAGTTCCAACTGGCTTGTTGCGAACGGCTTCAACAATCACGCCACCTTCAAGTCCAGCGTTAATTGCAATCTGCTTTAGTGGTGCTTCAATTGCGACTTCAACAATTCTTGCACCAGTTGCTTCATCGCCAGTCAACTTCAACTTTTCGAATGCAACTTTTGCGGCTTGTAGAAGTGCAACTCCGCCACCAGCAACAATGCCTTCTTCGACTGCAGCTTTTGCATTTCGAACAGCATCTTCAATACGGTGCTTGCGCTCTTTTAGTTCTACTTCAGTAGCTGCGCCAGCCTTGATAACTGCGACGCCACCAGCAAGTTTTGCTAGGCGTTCTTGCAGCTTCTCACGATCGTAATCTGAGTCAGACTTTTCAATTTCTGCGCGAATCTGATTTACGCGGCCCTTAATTTGTTCCGCATCGCCAGCTCCTTCAACAATTGTTGTCTCTTCCTTTGCCACTACAACCTTGCGAGCGCGGCCAAGTAGATCCATTGTTGTTGCATCTAGCTTCAATCCAACTTCTTCAGAGATAACAGTTGCACCAGTAAGAATTGCAATATCTTGCAACATTGCCTTGCGGCGATCGCCAAATCCTGGCGCCTTAACTGCAACGGACTTAAATGTTCCGCGAATCTTGTTAACTACCAAAGTAGCAAGTGCTTCGCCTTCAACATCTTCAGCCAAAATAACAAGTGTCTTACCTGATTGCATTACCTTTTCCAAGATTGGTAGCAAATCCTTGATGTTTGTAATCTTTGAATTTGCAATCAAGATATACGGATCTTCTAGAACTGCTTCCATGCGATCGGTATCAGTTGTGAAGTAAGGAGAGATGTAACCCTTATCAAAACGCATACCTTCGGTTAGTTCGAGTTCTAAGCCAAATGTGTTTGATTCTTCAACAGTAATAACGCCCTCTTTGCCGACCTTATCCATTGCTTCAGCAATCATGTCGCCGATAGTTGAATCCGCTGCAGAAATAGATGCAGTAGCTGCAATCTGTTCCTTAGTCTTTACTGGATTCGACATTGCTAATAGTTCCGCTGAAATCGCGTCAACAGCTTTTTCAATTCCGCGCTTTAGTCCCATTGGGTTCGACCCAGCAGCAACATTTTTCAGACCTTCACGAACAAGTGCCTGTGCTAAAACAGTTGCAGTTGTTGTTCCATCGCCGGCAACATCATCGGTCTTCTTCGCAACTTCTTTAACTAATTCTGCGCCAATTTTCTCCCAAGGATCATCTAATTCGATCTCCTTAGCGATTGAAACGCCATCGTTTGTAATTGTTGGTGCTCCCCATTTTTTCTCGAGGACAACATTTCGTCCACGGGGTCCAAGGGTGACCTTCACAGCATCTGCGAGTGCGTTCATTCCGCGCTCGAGACCGCGACGGGCCTCTTCATTAAAAGCAATCATCTTTGCCATATTTTTATTTCTCTCTCTGACCTTTAACGATTATCACTCTAACCACCCGAGTGCTAATGCCAAATCTAGAGCAGGGGCGAAGGGTGGGGCAAATCGAGCTAAGTGTTTGATCTGCTTTCACCGTGGAGTTTGGGGCGTGCCCGCCGGCGAGTAACTGTTTGTTGCGGCGCGAGCGGTGGGCCGCCCCAAATTCCCCTACAGAGAGCGGGCGTTTGTGCGGGCTTCGCGCAATCGGCGAAGTCGCTTTACGAGCATTGGCGATGCAAGCAGGGCATCATCGCGATCAATCAAGTTATTCAGCAGTTGGTAATAAGCCGGCGGCGTCATATCGAAGAGCTCTTTAATTGCGCTCTCTTTGGCTCCCGCAAACTTCCACCACTGACTTTCAAAACCCAAGATTTTCACTTCTAATTCGGTTAGAGATACCGCCTCGTTTTGGGACGCAATCTCTAAGTTTTCCATGGCTAAATTATAGGAGATAGGAGTGACAATTTCTTGGATTTAGCGGAAATTATTAAGGATTTAATTTCGAGCTATTTGGGATTCGGCATAGTCTTTTCTGTTAGCACTACGAACTAAATTTGTCAGCATTCTAGGAAATATCAACACATGAAATGGTGAAACTGCAAACCAATAAAGATGGCCGCCAAGACCTCTTGGTGAATAAGTTGCATCTTGCGAAATTCTTCGCATTTTCTTACCCGCTATTTCAAAATCTTCAATTTTAAATTCAAGCCAGGCTTTTCCAGGAAGAATCATTTCGGCATAAAGTTTTAATGAAACACCTGGTTCTAAATTCTCTACTCGCCAAAAATCAAGACTGTCGCCAATTCGCAAAGTATCCGGGTTACGGCGACCACGGCGAAGTCCTACGCCACCAAATAACCGATCTATTACGCCGCGTGCCAACCAGAGAAAATCTGCACCATACCAACCATTCTCGCCACCGATTTGTTCGACGCTCTTCCAGAGATTTGCTTTAGAAGTTTCAACAATTTTTTCGCGATGATCGCGATAAATAGTTTCACCTGCCCATGTCGGATCGCTCTGTGCTTTCTGCCAAGGCGCTGTTGGTTGCGTTGCATCTGACCAACGTGATTCAACTTGGTTTTCAGTGGTTCTCGAAAGTGCTAATTCAATTGCCTGGTTTACTTGAAGCAAACCTTCTGGTGGTGGCGAAATTAAAGCTGAGATGCTTTTAT
>CAXNFK010000015.1:0-16840 GCA_964201775.1 Candidatus Nanopelagicaceae bacterium | reverse complement strand
TTTCTTACATTCATCGTATTCAAGGGCTTCAAGTCCACATCCAAGTGTGTCTAATAGACAGTTCCATGCGGTTTCGTAAGCAACTTCGGACTTAATTTCATAATTCTCAACGTAATCGACGATGTCAATTATTTCTTTATCAAATTCTTGTTTTACTTTTACGATATGTGATGACACGTATGACCCTATCTTTTCTCTATTGGTACGAATTCCAGATCTTCTGGGCCCGTGTAATCCGCACTTGGGCGAATAATTTTATTATCGATTCGTTGTTCAATCACATGTGCTGCCCATCCAGTCGTGCGAGAGATTACGAATATTGGTGTGAAGAAGGCGGTTGGGATTCCCATCGTCTTATATGCAACAGCAGAGAACCAATCAAGGTTTGGAAACATTTTTTTAGCATCCCACATCACAGATTCAATTCGTTCGGCGATATTGTAAAGTTTTAAATCGCCAGCAGTTTCGCTCAGGCCGCGAGCAACAGATTTAATAACAACGTTTCTAGGATCTGAAATTGTATAAACCGGGTGTCCGAAGCCGATTACAACTTCTTTTCTTTCAACCCGGGCCCGAATATCTTTTTCTGCTTCATCTGGGTTTGAATAACGTTCTTGAATTTCAAGTGCAACTTCATTTGCGCCACCATGCTTTGGACCACGAAGTGCGCCGATTGCGCCAGTTATTGCCGCAAAAATATCTGATCCGGTTCCTGCAATTACGCGCCCGGTAAATGTAGATGCATTGAATTCATGCTCTGCATAAAGAATTAGTGAGACATGCATTGCCTTAACCCATTCATCACTTGGCGCAGTGCCATGCAACATATGCAAGAAATGGCCGCCAACAGAATCGTCATCAGTTTCGACATCTATCTGCTTACCGCTGTTAGCAAAGTGGTACCAATAAAGAAGCATTGATCCAAAGGAGGCAACCAGGCGATCAGCAATTTCTTTAGCTTCTTCTGGTGTATGCACTAAAGATTCTGGGGCGTCGCAACCGAGTGCAGAAACACCGGTGCGCATTACATCCATTGGGTGAGCTGTTTTAGGGAGTGCTTCAAGAACTTTCTTAACAGTATTTGGAAGGCCGCGAAGTGATTTCAACTTTGCTTTATATGCGGTTAATTCGCTCTTAATTGGTAGTTTTCCGTGGATTAATAGGAATGCAACTTCTTCGAATTCACAGCTCGCTGCTAAATCAAGAATGTCATAGCCGCGGTAATGAAGATCATTTCCACTTTTTCCCACTGAACAAAGTGCGGTAGATCCTGCAGTTACGCCAGATAGTGCAACAGATTTCTTCGGCTTAAACTCAATTTTTGGCGAATCGCTCATTATTCTTTTTCGTTTCCGTTTCCTAGTAACTTATCAAGTGCGTTTTCATATTCGTAGTAATTAATTCTTTGGTAAAGCTCTTCGCGGGTCTGCATGGTGTCTAGAACCGCTTTTTGTGAACCATCTTTGCGAACTGTTTCATAGACGTTTTCTGCCGCTTTATTCATCGCACGAAATGCGGAAAGCGGATAAAGCACAATCCCAACGCCAACACTTGCAAGTTCAGTAGTTGTAAATAGCGGTGTTAAACCAAATTCCGTAATGTTGGCTAGAACTGGCACTTTTATAACGTCAGTGAATTTTTTGTAAGTTGGAAGATCGGTAATTGCTTCCGGGAATAGCGCATCTGCGCCAGCTTCGATATAGGCATTCGCACGATCTAGAGCCGCATCAATTCCTTCAACCGCGAGCGCATCTGTGCGGGCCATGATTACAAATGAATCTTCGATTCGAGCATCGACCGCTGCCTTAATACGATCAACCATTTCTGCCTTGCTAACTAATTCTTTATTTGGTCGGTGACCGCAACGCTTTGCACCAACTTGATCTTCAATATGAATCGCAGCGGCGCCCGCCTTATTAATTGAACGAACAGAGCGCGCGATGTTAAATGCTGATGCACCAAAACCGGTATCGATATCTACAAGAAGTGGGGTATCGCAAACATCTGTTATGCGACGAACATCTACCAACACATCTTCAAGTCCAGTGATTCCTAAATCAGGAATACCAAGTGAACCTGCTGCTACGCCACCACCCGAAAGATAGATTGCTTTAAATCCTGCACGCTTTGCTAAAAGTGCGTGGTTTGCATTTATTGTTCCAATAATTTGGAGCGGGGATTCTTCAGTAAGGGCTTTACGAAATCTCGCGCCTGCACTGGTCTGGCTCATTGGTTAACCTTATCACCGGCTATTTACGGCACTACAAGGGATACACGTGAATTGTATTGAGAGGTAGGCAACATTTTTGACGACCGTCACCTACCCACCATTACCCGCAAGTAATTTATAACTATTAAGCCAGCGCAGCATCCAGGGTTATGGTTGCTGATGAATAAAGTTTTGATACCGGGCAGGTTGTCTTTGCCTTCTCAGCAAGTGCAACAAATTCATCATTTGTCATAGCCTGATTAGATCCTCTGGTTATTAAATTAATTTCACTAATCCAAAAACCATCATCTCTCTGTTCAAGAGTTACCTTCGCCGATGTTTCAACTGTTCCTGGAACTTTGCCCTCTTCTTCAATGAGACTGGAAAGTGCCATTGAAAAACAACCGGCATGAGCTGCTCCGATTAATTCTTCTGGGTTAGTCATTGGGACATCTTCAACTCGTGACTTAAGTGAAAATGGCAGAACTTCTCCGGCTCTACCAAGCTTCATCGATCCCGTTCCCGCAGGAACAGTGCCATTCCAAATTGCACTTGCATGTTTAAAAACTTTCATTTATGCGCTACCTTTCAAGTTATGGAGCCAGGCAAAGTATTCAACGCGAGCACTTTAGCGTCAGATGATGTATCAGCGCGAGGCCAAGGCCAGTGCTTCTCATTGATTAAGTCCGGAACTTATGCCGAAGGCATGACCGCTACGGAAATTCACCTGACCGGCAACGCTTCACCAAAGGGATCCACAGATTGCGACACTTTGATTTATGTTCGATCTGGAAGTGCAAGCCTTGAAATAATTGGTAGCGATATTGATAACAGTGTGCAAGTAAGTGAAGGTAGCGCTGTTCATATAAAGAGTGGCGAAAGTTTTTTCTGGGCTCATGGGAATAATCTTGTTGCGCTAGAAGTTTGCATACCGGTTACGGGACCGTTTGCTAGAAAACAAAGTAGCCCAACTGAAACTTTTCAACGTCATGTAAAACAAGGCGTTAGTAATAAAGGCACCGCAACTGGTAGTCGAGAATTTGAAGTGCTCTTTGATGCAAGTAAAGGTTCTGCTGCAGCAACTATGTTTATTGGTTTTATTCCACCTTCAGGAGCGCCAGATCATTATCATCTTTATGATGAGATCTGCCATATCGTAAGCGGCGTCGGAAGTGTTGCTGTGGATGGCGTGAACCAAGATATTTCAAGTGGTTCAACTTTTAGTATTACTCCAAGATTGCTTCACTCCATTGTTAACAGTGGAAGCGAAGACCTCTGGCTATTAGGAATTTTTCGGCCACAAGGTTCACCCGCGGCGGCATATTATCCAGATGGCAGACCAGCCCCTGGTTATGTTGAAACGGAATAAAAGACGATTAGAACTAGTTTTTACCGGGCATCTGTTGCAGACTAGGCACATTGTTAAAACGAGAACATAACTATTTACGGAGGAACTACCTTGGCTGTTAACACTTCCACAAACTTGGCTGCGCTCTATCGATCAGATTTTAAAGTCTTTGATCACATCACTTATATGAATACTTGTTCTCAAGGCGCCCTCGCAGACAGCGTAAAAGATAGTTTTGATACTTACATAAAGACGCTAGAACTTAAAGGTTCTGCCTGGGGTGACTGGGCTGGTCACCAGGAAAATGTACGAAACTTGCTTGGTAAATTTTTTAACGTTCCAGCCAATCAAATTGCAGTAACAACATCGGCGTCTGCAGGTGTTGCTTCATTAGCTTCAGCGCTGGATTTTACTGGAAAGCGAAACAAAGTTGTAACTACCGACAATGAATTCCCAACTATCGGACAAATTTGGCACGCCCAAGAAAAACGTGGCGCAAAAGTAATCCATGTACCTAGCAAGGAAGATTTAACTGTAGATCTTGCAGCACTGTTAGCGGCAATTGATGAAGAGACTGTGATTGTTTCGGTAACTCATGTCTGTTTCCGTAACGGAACAATGACCGAACTAGAACCAATAATTGAAGCTGCGCATAAAGTTGGGGCTCTTGTTTTAGTTGATGCTTATCAAGCAGTTGGAGCAATTCCAATCGATCTATCAAAACTTAAGACAGATTTCTTGGTTGGTGGAGTTCTAAAATATATGCTGGGCGCTCCTGGCGTAGGTTTTATGTTTGCCCGACCAGAGACAACTAGCCACCTAATCCCAACTGCAACCGGTTGGTTCGCTGCAGATAACATTTTTGCAATGGCTATCCATAGCTACGATCCTGCGAAGGATGCGCGACGTTTTGAATCAGGTACTCCTGCGATTCCATCTCTTTATCCTGCAGCTGCGGGACTCGAATATGTTCTTAATGTCGGGCTAGCAAATATTGCTGCTTATGTTGCACCTCTGCATGATGAATTGCGCGAAGGAATTTCTGGGCTTGGTTATCGAGTGGTAACACCTAAAGCTCCACAAAATCACGCCGCGATGATTGCTATTGCAACTTCAGATGAAAGCGCTCATGTTGTTGCGCTAGAGGGTGAAAAAGTAGTGGTTTCATCAAGAGATGGAAATGTCAGAATTTCACCACATTTCTACAACGATCGAGAAGATGTTGCAAAGGTAATTGCTGCCTTCGCTAAAACTACCAAATTTATTCGAAAGTAGTTTTAATGCCTTCGAAGAATGTTGAGACTTACAAACTTGCAAAAGGTTTAGAGATTTCTCGTGCTGTTACTGGTCTTTGGCAGATTGCCGACATGGAGAAAGATGGCAACACCTTAGATCCAGTTAATACTGCGAAATTTATGGCGCCATATGCTGCTTCAGGATTGTTTACTTTTGATATGGCCGATCATTACGGTTCTGATGAAATTATTTCTGGTACTTTTAAGAAGAATCAATCAGAGGGTCCTAAAGCGAAGCTTCTTACTAAGTGGGTTCCAAAACCTGGACCGGTTACTCGCGAGCAAGTTCGAGAAGCAGTGCAGGCCCGACTCGATCGCTTGCAAGTAAAGAAAGTTGATTTACTTCAATATCATGCTTGGAAATTCTCAAATCCGTATTGGTTAGATGCGCTAATTTATTTACAAGAGTTGAAAGAAGAAGGCCTGATTGGCGCAATCGGAACTACAAATTTTGATACCGCACACTTACGCATTGCAAAATCTAGTGGCGTTGACCTGGTATCAAATCAAATCTCTTATTCATTGGTTGACCGCCGCGGTGGTGGCCAGATGACTGATTACTGCGCTGAAAATGGAATAGCAATCTTGGCGTACGGAACTCTTTGTGGTGGATTCATTTCCAAGAAATGGCTTGGTAAAGCCGAACCTGCTGGCGATGGCTTAGCAAACTGGTCACTAATGAAATACAAGCGCTTTATTGATACCGCAGGAGGTTGGGCTAAATTCCAAAACCTGCTTGAAGTATTAAATAAAGTTGGAACAGAAACTAATCGCTCTATATCAACTGTTGCAAGTAAGTATCAGCTAGGTCAGAAGGCAGTTGGTGCAGTAATTATTGGGGCTCGATTAGGCGAAAATGCCCATATCGAAGATGCACTTTCACTCTTTACCTTTGAATTAAGTAAAGAACAACGGAAAGAAATTAAGGGTGCACTTAAATTATTGGATCCAATCCCAGGTGATTGCGGCGATGAATACCGCAAGCCGCCTTATCTAACTGCATCTGGAGATTTAAGCCACCACCTTGAAGAGTTTCCACCGGTTTATAACTCAATTAAAACCGCTACAAAAGAGCGTATTGATTCTGGAACAACCTGGGAAACGCTTGCTGGTTACTCTCGTGCGGTACGAATTGGCGAGCGAGTATTGGTTTCTGGAACTACTGCAACACATGGCGAACTCGCTATCGGTCACAAGGACCCGGCTGCCCAAGCACACTTTGTAATCGACAAGATTGAAGCATCTCTTGAATCACTTGGTTCAAAACTTTCAGATGTCGTGCGGACAAGAGTTTTTGTAAACAATATGTCGGATTGGGAAGCTATTTCACGAGCACACGGTGAACGCTTTGCAGACATTCGACCAGCCAACACTATGTTTATTGCGAAACTAATCGGTGATGAATACTTGGTTGAGATAGAAGCAGAGGCAATTATTCAATCGGTTGCTAAATAATGCAGAAGCGCGAACTGGTTCCTGGCTATTCAATCTCTCCGGTTATAAAAGGTGGGTGGCAGTTAAGTGCGGGCCATTCACTAGATAAGAAGATTGAAGATGATCGTGCTATTGCTGACACCACTTCCTTTATTGAAGCAGGAATCACAACGCTTGATTTTGGTGATATTTATACTGGAGTCGAAGAGTTAATCGGAAAATCAATAGCCAAGCTCCGCGAAACCCACGGAGATAGCGCTCGTGATTTAGTCCAGTTACATACTAAGTATGTCCCTAACGAAAAATTCTTAGATAACTTTGATCGCTCTGATGTGAAAACAATTGTTACGCGTTCACTTTCCCGTCTTGGCGTGGATCAAGTGGATATGGTCCAATTCCATTGGTGGAAGTATGAGGCAAATAATTATTTGGCTGCGATGGAAGAGCTCTTCAAATTAAAGAGCGCAGGAAAAATTCGGCACATCGGTATCACAAACTTTGATGTTGAGCGCTTGAGCGAAATGGTTGATGCCGGGCTGAAGCCAGCGAGTATTCAAGTGCAGTATTCGATGATTGACACCAGAGCTGAAGATGAAATGGCGCAATATTGCTTAGAAAACGGCATTGGAATTCTTTGTTACGGCACTGTTGCAGGTGGCTTCTTCTCAGAGCGATTCTTGGGCGTTGCCGAACCAACATCATTTGATACCCGCTCAAATGTGAAATACCTATTGGTTATCAAGGAATTTGGTGGTTGGGATTTATTCCAAGAATTGCTCAGAGTTCTAGATGTAATTGCAAAGACTCATAACACCGATATCGGGACCACTGCATCTGCTTATATTGTTAATCGACCAGGAGTTGCTGCGGTCATAGTTGGGGCTCGGAATCTTTCACATTTAGAATCTAATTTAAAGATTCCAACGATAAAATTTAGTGAGACAGAACTTGCTGCAATCGCAAATGTATTGAGCAGAAGTAAGGGGCCAAAGGGTCCGGTCTATTATTTAGAGCGTTACAACGATGAGCATCGCAACATTATGCATACTAATAACAATTAAGTTAAATCTTCAGCGTTCAACTTAACTGCGCGGATTCGATCAATCTTCATAATTAATTTCTCTTCAGGATCTGGGCAGGCGACAAGTGAATCTTGTTCTAGCCAATCATCCGATGCCATCTTCCGCTGTTTTGCTGGAAGCAATGGAAGAACAGATGCAATTGCATACATACAAAAATGTTTTCCTTCGGGAATTCGAAGCTCCGCGCTATTCGTTACTTCGAAATAATCTCCTGGCTTCAAGCCGCAAACTGAGCGGCCACCGATGCTGTCGACCGTTACGCGAAGATCAAAAATTTCCATGCGTAAAGGATACGGCACACAATGGATTAAGAAACTATTAAATAACTTTAATTCGAGACTGCTGAACCTAAAGTTACGCTAAATGTCTTAGAGCCACCGGTCGGCATTGTGACTATTACAGTCACTTTATCGCCGGGAGCAAATGAGCGAATTCGAACTATCGCAGATACGTAATCTGTTATCCGAATACCGTTGATTGAAGTAATTATTGCTCCTGCAGGAATTCCCGCTTTTTCAGCGCCCTCATTGGGAGTCAGGCTGGAAATCTTTGCACCTTTGCCAGCAGTAAAACTCTGATCAAAGAACACACCAAGAACTGGTCTCGTTGCTTTTCCGTTGGCAATAATTTCATTCATAACACGAGACGCTTGATTCATTGGAATTGCAAACCCAAGTCCAATCGATCCACTCTGTCCCGCAACTGAACCAAGTGTTGCGGTTGCAGCATTAATTCCAATCATGCGTCCTAAAGAATCAGTTAGTGGGCCACCAGAATTTCCGGGATTAATTGCTGCGTCTGTTTGAATTGCATCTACATAAGATTCGGTTGTATTTGATCCACCGCTTGTGACAACTGGTCGATTTAGTGAAGAGACGATTCCACTTGTAACTGTGTGATCAAGGCCAAGTGGTGAACCGAAGGCAATAACTTGGTCACCGATTTGTATTTGGCTTGAATCACCGATTTCAATTGTTGGAAGGTTGCCTTTGTTTATCTTGAGAACTGCTAAATCATAATTTGGCTCTCGGCCCACAATTGTTGCAACTGCTTGATCTCCGTTATCTAACTCAACGGTAATTGTTCCAGCACCACCGGCAGCACTTTCGATGACGTGATTATTAGTAACTACATAACTAAAAGTTGAAGTTGTTTTAAATATTGAACCGGAACCAGTTCCACCACCATTAGTTGTTGTGACATTTATAGTTGCAACACTTGGAAAGACCTTCGTGACAATCGAATTAATGCTTCCAGCAGCAGAACTTGGTGAACCAAGAGTTACACCTGTTCTATTTGATGGGCAAGAATTATTCACCGCTGCATAGATGACTTTGGTCTTCTTATCAACGCAGGCATTTACAACGGATGTATTGAAAACTCCTGCTGCGGTCGCTATGCCACCCACCATTGTTATTCCGAGAACAAATCCTGCTATTACTTTAGACGGTGTGCTAATCATCGAATTTCTCATAGGGCTATCTTAATTTCTCTTTCCTTAACGAGTGGGGCGAAAAAGATTAGTTATTTCTGTGAATTTAATCGGGTTCCTTCGCATCTGCGATCTGCATATTTCGCATGGCAGGCGTTGCTAGCATCGCGAAGATAAGGACTGCGCTAAAAATCGCTAGAAAATAGAGGGTATTTGAGATTCCGATAGCCATTGATAGCGGGCCGGCAATAGCTAATCCAACCGGGCGTAGCAACATTGTTCCCATCGCATCAAATGAAGAAACTCGCGAAAGTGCCTCGCGTGGCACTTCTCTTGCCATTGCGGTTGACCAAATTGTTATCCATAAATCTAGTGTTATTCCCCAGAGTAATGCACAGACGGCGATGAACCAGATTGATTGAGGTTTTGCCATAGACCACATGTATAGCGAAATTGAAAAGCTAATTATCAGTAAAAAGCGAAGTGGGTATTTTAACTTTATCTTAAGGCCAATAACTGAACCTATTAACAGACCTATTCCCTCAAAGGCTAAAACCAGCGACCAGGATTTTGCGCCATTAAATTCTTTGAGTGCTATCAGGGGTCCTAAAATATTTTCACCTGCTGCCCAAGCCATAATAACAAATGAAAATCCGAATACCCCAATTACGATCCAACGGAATGAAAGAAATATTTTCCAACCGTGAATTAGATCATCAAACATTGAGTTCTCGGTTTTCACTCCTGCAGGTGAAGCATGTCTAAAAGTAAATAAAACTATTCCTCCGATAGTGAAAGTCGCAGCATCGATTGCTAGCGCCCATGTTGCGCCCCAGCCAGCAACGATAATTCCGCCAACTGCCGCTCCCAAAATTATTGCGCCATTTGAGAAGAAATTATTTACTGAATTGGTGCTCTGTAAGTGCTCATCTGGAACAAGCGCCGGTAGCACCCCTGACATCGCGGGCCAGAAAATTCCCCACATTAATCCAAAGTTAATATTCACAAGAAGTAAAACAATTAGCGGCACATCTCCGGTCGCAAAAAATGCAACTTGAACGAAGAGCCCAGCCGAAGCCACTAAATCAGCAAAAGCCACAGCTTTTATGCGCCCAAATTTATCTGCCAAGACCCCGCCGAATGGGCTCATTATTAGCATTGCAACCGTTGTTGATCCCAGAACAAGTCCCAACATATTTGCATCACCTTTTGGCAGATTTAAAATTCCGAAGGCAAGAGCGATTGGAGACATTCCATTTCCAAAGTTGCTAATAAAGCGAGCGAAATAAAAGCGCTTTATATAGCGGAAATTAAATAGTCCAGTGAAGTGCACTTGATTATGATACTTGCAGATTAACTAGTTCTCCGACCTTAAATCTTGCTGTTGGAGCGCCACTTAATATATGAACACTTCCTTCACCATATACCCGCCAACTATTTTCAGCGAGGCTTGTGTCTTCATCTAACCCTGTGACTAAAGCGGTGTCTTCATCTATCCCGATTATCACAGTTCCATCCGGCGCTTTCATAACAATTTTTGCCGCGCTATCTGGAATCCAACCAAAAAATTTATTGTAATGCGGGATTGGTCGTAGATGTGGAATCACATTTAGCCCAGGAATTCCTTCCTCTTTCATCCGAAAAAAATTTGGGACATCACTGCTAAATGCCATCGCGCCTGCGCTGCAACCGGCCAGTGATGCACCTGCCAACCAATTCTTCTTTATCTCATCCCATAGCGGTGTTTCATATAAAGAATTTGCTAAATATCCTGGATCTCCTCCGGAGAAATAGATTAGGGCAGCGCTTTTAACTAGCGAAATATATTTATCATTGAACGCATCTTCGCGTTTAAAAATTGGTAGAAACTCCTGAACTGTTCCGATTCGGCGTGCTTGATCAGCCCCTCGAGATTCCCAGAAATTCAAACGCTCTGCGCTCTCTTCGCCCGCCGCAGTAGGAATTTGTAAGAATATATTTGGTTTTCCATTAGAAATTCCAGAGTTTATTAGCGCACTCTCAAGGCCCTGCATTACCGGTAAATATTCACCTGATCCAACCAATGCGAGTGCGCCAATTCTTCCCATATGGTTACTTTAACGACAACTATTCAATTTCTTATTAGGTAAGATACTCGTTATGCGTAAATGGGCCAGAAAAATTGCAGTGGCTCTCTCTATCGGGATTGTTTTAACATCTGGTGGATTTCACTTCTTTAGTAAAGCTGCTTCTAGCGCGATTCCAAGATCTAAGGTCCTACAAGGTGCAGCGCAGTCACAAAATGGTGATACAAATATTCTATTAATTGGTCTTGATAGCCGAAGAGATAATGACGGCAACCCAATTCCACGTGAGATTTCAAAATTGCTCCATGTTGGGCCAGCAAGCGTAGGTGGATATAACACCAATACTTTAATTTTAATTCACCTTCCTGCTGGTGGTAAAAAAGCTGTAGCAATTTCTATCCCACGCGATGACTATGTAAATGTTCCTGGATATGGCATGAAGAAAATTAAAGAGGCTTACGGCTATGCAAAATATGCCGAAGATTCCAGACTTTATAAAGAAGGTATAAAACAACCAGCTCGCGAGCATCTTGCTCGGGATGCTGGACGTGCAGCCACAATTGCGACTGTCTCACAATTCTTAGATGTTCCGATTGATCACTTTGCTGAAGTGAACATGATTGGATTTTATGATTTAGCAAATGCGCTTGGTGGAATTCAAGTTTGTTTGAAAAAAGCAGTTAGTGACCTGAAGTATTCGGGCGCAGTATTTCCTGCTGGTCTGCAAACAATTTCTGGGGCAGATGCTCTTAAGTTTGTTCGTCAACGTCACGGACTTCCAAATGGCGACTTAGACAGAACACACCGCCAGCAGGCATTTATCGCTGGAGTTATTACAAAGTTTAGAACTCAAGGAGTTTTCGGTGATATCGGAAAACTTTCTGCTTTGCTAAATGTTGCGAAGAAAGATGTTGTAATTGATTCTGGCTTTGATGTTCTCGGCTTCTTGCCACAGGCGAAGGCGCTTACCGGAGGAAATATCAAGTTCCATACCCTGCCTATCGAAGGATATGTAATGCGAAACAGCCAGAGCGTTAACTTGGTCGACGAAATTAAAATTCGGAAATATGTCCAAGAACTCTTCAACCCAAAGCCAAAAGACCCTAATGCAACCCCTTCACCTAAACCAACTAAAGCCAGCTACGCTAATTTAGCAAGTGGAAAATCAGTTGATGGCAGCAAAATTCCTTGCGTTTATTAAATAGAACTGAGGGAATATGTTTGCAATCTTTGCAGTACTAATTGGCGTTGTAGTCGCGATTCAGTCTCGAATAAATGGTCAACTCTCGGTAGACCTTGATAATGGGCTTGCCGCTGCCGTTATTTCATTTATAACTGGTCTGATTTTAGTAACAATTTTAGTCTTCGGATTTAAGCGCGAACGTGCAGCGCTATTTAGGATTTTTGCGGCAGTCAGAGATAAGGAGCTTCTCACTTGGGAAGTTATGGGTGGCGTCCTTGGCGGCGTCTTTGTTGCTGCTCAAAGCATTGTTGTTCCACAAATCGGTGTTGCGCTTTTTACAATTAGCGTGGTTGCAGGTCAGACTGTATCTTCGTTATTGGTAGATAAAGCTGGACTAACGCCGAGTGGGAAACAGAAGATCACCAAACCTAGAATTCTTGGAGCGATTGCAACTTTAATTGCCGTAGCGATTGCGGTGTTTCCTGATTTAACAAATTCAGAATTTAGATTTCTGCCCCTCACATTTGCCCTAATTGTCGGTGTATTCGCATCTATCCAACAAGGTATGAATGGCCGAGTAAATGTAATTGCCCAAAGACCTCTTGCAACCGCTTGGTTAAACTTTGCTAGTGGTGCTGTAGTAGTTCTGGTTGCACTTTCGGTAGATCTTGCTCTTGGTGCAACAATCGGCCCACTGCCAAGTAATTTCTGGGTTTATACCGGTGGCACTGCTGGGTTAGTTTTCGTAGCGGTTTCGGCCTACATAATTAAACATTTAGGGGTACTGAATTTTGTAATTCTAAACATTGCCGGACAGTTGGTTGGGGCCGTCGTTATTGATTGGTTAGCTCCAGCCAAGGCCGGATCGCTAAATGGTTATTTGATTTTTGGAACAGTGCTAACAATTCTTTCAATTGCGATTTCAAAACTTTACGAAGGTAGAAAAGTTAAGGTTTAGTCCTCAAATACTGCTGGCTGCTACTTAGCTCGAGGTTTTGGTTTACCCGCATTTTTATTTGGGCCAGCCTTCTTAAAAGTTCCCTTAGCAATTGGCGCACGCTTTGCCGGCGCTTTCTTAGCAAACTTCTTTGGTCCTGAAGCCTTTTTAAATGCTGGACGTTCAACCTTCTCGGTATCTGCGCGCCAAGTTGATGTTGCAGGACGAGAGTCAGATTTATAACTCTTCTTTACTGGTCGATCTGATTTATCAAACTTATCCGACTTATCAAACTTAGAAGTTTTGCTTGCTGGCTTAGGAGTATTGAAGCGATCTGCCTTTGCTGGGCGATCTGATTTTTCAAAACGCTCTGCTTTTGGATGTCGGTCAGCACGAAATGTGCGTTCTGGCTTTCCGCGCTTTTCAAATTTATCTGGTCTTTCATTTCTAACTGGACGCTCGGTTCTAACTGGACGCTCGGTTCGATCTTGCGCAGGCTTGCGATCTTCATATTTTGGCTTTGCTGGTGTTGAACCACGGAATGAGCGAACAGGTTTTTCTTTTTCGCCATCGCCAACACGTCCGCCGCCTTCGCTGCGCTTCTTAAAATTACTTGCATGTCCACGTCGGAATCCACCACGGTCACCACGGTCGCGACTTCCGCGATCATTGCGTCCTGGTTTTTCAGCTTCAACAATTACTGGAATTCCTGATGGTTCTTGGGATCCTGTAACGCGAACTAATTCTGGATCTGATGGGCGTACATAAACTTCGTTTAATTTAACTTTTGCTTGATTTGTAATACCGAAAATTCCACGCTTCTGCTTGTGAGTAGCAAGAGTTACTACAACTCCTGTTGCACCTGCGCGAGCTGTTCGGCCGGCACGGTGTAAATAATCCTTGTGATCTGCTGGAGCATCAACGTGCACAACTAACGAAACATCATCTACGTGAATTCCGCGAGCTGCAACATCTGTTGCTACAAGTGCTGAAGCACGACCATCTTTAAACGCTGCAAGAACGCGTGTGCGTTGACCTTGAGATTTACCGCCATGCAATACGCCAACTGGAACACCAGAGCGAAGCATCTTTTCAGCAAGTTTATCTGCGCCATGTTTTGTGCGAACGAAGAAGATTGTGCGGCCTTTGCGCGCAGCAATTTGTGTTGCAACTAAATCTTTGTGGCCTTGATCCATGATTAGAACATGGTGCAACATATCTGCAGCGCGAGACTTTTCATTCTCAAGTGAATGAGTAATTGGGTCTTTTAGAAAGCGCTTTACGAGTGAGTCAACATCGCGATCAAGGGTTGCAGAGAAAAGTAATCTCTGACCGTCATCTTTTGTCTGACCTAAAATATCTTTCACAACTGGCAAGAAGCCCATATCAGCCATCTGATCTGCTTCGTCTAGAACAGTTATTGCAACATCATCTAGAACAACATGCTTCTTCTCAATTAAATCTATTAAGCGACCTGGGGTTGCAACAAGAATTGTTACACCAGAGCGAAGTGCCTTGATTTGGCCAACATAAGAAAGGCCGCCGGCGACAACTTGAGTGCTAAGTCCGACTTTGCGAGAAAGGGGACCAACAACATCAGAAATTTGAACAGCAAGTTCGCGGGTAGGAGAAAGTATTAATCCAAGTGGGCGGTGTGGCCTTGCAATGCGACCTTCAAGTCGAGTCAACATAGCAAGACCGAAAGCTAAAGTTTTTCCGGATCCAGTTTGGCCACGGCCTAGAACATCGCGTCCTTTTATTGCATCTGGAAGCGTTGCGCTTTGAATTGGAAAGGGTGAAGTGATTCCTTGAGCGTCCAGAGCTTCTACGAGCGCAGGAGCAATACCTAAATCTTTAAATGACATAAAAATACCAATCGAGACATCAAGCGTGTCTCGTGGTGCCAAAGATTAAGACTCGCAAGTGAACCTTGATTCTTATCAGAGGGTTCTATGAGAAGTGCTGCGGTTGCAACAACTGGCTAATTGTAACCTACTTAATTACCTTGCGACGCCACGAAGCATATTTTGAAGCTAGCGGATCTGTGATTTGTGCGTATTTTCGACCAGTTGCCCGCGTTAATAATAAATCAGCAAATTCTGGATTGCGCGCAAGTATTGGGCCATGCATGTAAGTTCCAAAAATATTTCCATAAACTGCGCCGTCAAATTTACTGTCACCATTTCCGTGGCCAGTCACAACTTTTCCAAAGGCTTCTGCTGTTGGTCCAAGAATTGTGCGTCCCATATGATTTTCAAAACCAGTTAATTCAAAACCAAGAACTGTAGAAATTGTTCTAATGTCGCCAACCAAGCGCTTATCGCCAGGCGTGCTGACAACGTCGAGTAAGCCTAAGCCATCCACTTCTTGGCCATTAGCCCAGAATTTGTTACCGATAATTTGAAATCCAGCACACACTGCAAGAATTACGGCGCCTCGTTCAATTGCCAAATTTAAGACTTCCAAATTATCGTCCCGACGTAACGCTTCTAAACTTAATAACTGTGCCGCATCTTCAGCGCCACCCAATAAATAAATATCACCATTAGTTGGTAGTGAATCGTTGTAATTGACGTCAACAATTGTTGTTGTGATTCCATGAAACTTTGCACGAAATGCTAAAACTTCGGCGTTGCCTTGGTCGCCATAAGTTCCCAGTAATTCATTATGAATTCGAACAATCTTTATCTGGCTCATGAATTAACCAATTCGTGAAAGGCGGTGTAGGCCGCAAGCACATGAACGCTTGATCCACTAGAAAACTTAGAGATTGCATCTGCAAAATTTGAAGTTACCTCGGCTTCGATGCCTTCGACATGTAGGCGATAAGCAATATCTAACCCACGTTCGCCACAAACAACTACGCGTTTGCCTTGAAGTTGTGCAAATGAGATATCCCAGAGCCACGAGGTGTCGATGCCATCTACTTCGCGTGAATTAACAATTAAAACTACATCGTCTCCAACAACAGAGTTCAGCGCTTCGCCCCAAGATGCTGGATTTTTTGTAAGTCGAAGATTTGCCTTTACGCCTTTATATTCTCTATCAACACTTCGTTCCAGAGATTTTTCATCAATTGCGATTGCTTTGCCTCCCAATAATTTACCGGCGACATTTGCAAGCGTTGCATTTCGCAGCGCTGCCGTCCCTGATTCAAAGAGTTCATCTGGGCTTGTATTTGTTAGGCCGCAAGAACATTTGAAATTATTTTTACTCCACTTTAAATACTTGCCACAACTTGGACAGACCGCACCATCTAAGTGATTGCGTCCGCCGAAGGAGACTGAATGTGATTGCGTTGCAGCCGATAACGCCAACGCTACAAATGGATCATCGATGTCGCCAACAAATAGCGTATTTGGTGCACCCTTCGCGCTAGTCGCCCATCTTTCGGCAACCCGCTTAACTTCGTGCATCCGGTGTAATTGATCACGAGTTAGGTTTAGCAATAGAACTAAGACCGGCTTTGCTTCATTAATCACACGCGAGAGATGTAGCTCATCGACTTCCAGCACTGCGTAATCTGATTTACGCATTAAAGCGGTTGCAACACCGCGATCTAAATTCGAACCCGTAGGGCTTGTGGTGACTGAACCCAACTTAGAAATAATAGTTACAAGCGCCTTAGTTGTTGATGTTTTGCCATTGGTCCCAGATACACAAATAATCTTCCGATTTTTAGCTAATTCCGTGATTGCCTTAGGATAAATAATTAAGAGCACGCGACCAGGAATAGTTTCTCCTGATTTACGAAGCAGTATTCTTGAAAGCGCTCCCGCAGATTTTGCTATGAGGATTGCGATTTTCAGTCTCACGTGCGTCCTCTTAATCTAGTCTGATAACTCCAGTTGGAG
>CAXNFK010000014.1:0-17259 GCA_964201775.1 Candidatus Nanopelagicaceae bacterium | reverse complement strand
AGACGCTTCTTAAAGATGAAATCGAAAAGATTTTTAAGAAAGTTAGATTAGTTTCACGGCGCCCGGCATGGACCGGTTCAGATTTACGCAAACCAAGCACTCAGCCACCGGTTGCACTTTCTCCTGCAAAACCACAAATTCCGGTAATTGAAGAAGAAGAGAAAATTGCCCGTAGGCCAAGAAAGAAAGCAACACCACCAAGTGAATGATATAACTCCAGTTTCAATGGGACCACACGATGGTGGTGCCAAACGAGAGTTTGATCAAGCACGTGCAGAAAAAGCTATAACTGAACTGCTTATTGCAATTGGCGAAGATCCAGAACGCGAAGGGTTACGCGATACACCTGGACGTGTTGCAAGAGCGCTAAAGGAAAATTTTTCTGGGCTTTGGCAAAAACCAGAAGAAGTTTTATCAACAACATTCGATATTGGTCATCGCGAGTTAGTAATCGTCAGAGATATCGAAGTTTTTTCTCATTGCGAACATCACTTAACACCGTTCCATGGCCGCGCACACATTGGATATATCCCGGGAGAGCGTGGACAAATAACTGGACTTTCGAAACTCGCAAGGTTGGTTGATGTTTATGCAAAACGTCCACAAGTTCAGGAGAGATTAACTTCACAAATTGCTGATGCAATGGTCGAAGTATTAAATCCTGCTGGTGTAATTGTTGTAATTGATTGCGAGCACTTGTGCATGTCTATGCGCGGGGTCCGCAAATCTGAAGCAAAAACTATTACGAGTGCGGTCCGCGGACAATTGCGGGATCCAGCAACTCGTGCCGAGGCTATGAGCCTTATAACTTCAAACAATCGATAACATGAATAACGAGCGCACCCTTGTAATGGGAATATTAAATGTAACTCCAGATTCTTTTGCTGATGGCGGGCGACATTTTGATTTCGAATCTGCAATTAATCGTGCAAAAGAGATGATCTCCGAAGGCGTTGACATCATTGATGTTGGTGGCGAATCAACGAGGCCAGGGGCAGATCGGGTTAGTGAAGAGACTGAACGCGATCGAGTAATTCCAGTAATCACTGAACTTGCCGAACTAGGGGTAACACTTAGCATCGATACAACCCGCGCAAATATTGCACAAGCTGCAATTGGAGCAGGAGCAACAATTGTTAACGACGTAAGTGGTGGGTTGGCTGATCCAAAAATGGCAGCGGTTATTTCCAGCAATCCAGCAGTTCAATATGTCGTAATGCACTGGCGTGGTCATTCAAAAGATATGCAAAAAGCAGCGGAATACAAGAATGTAGTAAGTGAAGTTAAAGAAGAACTTGATGACCGAGTTATTGCATTAACCAAATCTGGAATATTGCCGGAGCAAATAATTCTGGATCCAGGTATTGGATTCGCAAAATCATCGGCACACAACTGGGAACTTCTTAAGAATATTGATCGCTTAAATCTCTTAGGTTTTCCAATATTAGTTGGGGCTTCCCGCAAACGTTTTCTTGGTGACCTGCTCGGTGCTTCAGTCGCAGATGATCGAGAATCTGCATCAATTGCTCTTACTACTTATTTAGCCAAGTCTGGCGTCTGGGGAGTTCGAACACATTCAGTTAAACCACACCGTGATGCAATTGCTGTTGTTGAGGAGATGCGCAAATGAGCGATCAAATATCTCTCACTGGTATTTCGGCAACTGGGTTTCATGGCGTATTTCCAGAAGAGCGTCGCAATGGCCAAAGTTTTATTGTTGATGTCATTCTTAAATTTGATTTAGCACCAGCCGGCCAAAGTGATGATTTAACCAAGACGGTTAACTACGCAACAGTTGCTGAAGCTGTTGTTGAAGAGATAATTGGCGAACCTGTTTCATTAATTGAAACTCTGGCTACCCAAATTAGCAACCGTTTGCTCACTGATTTCCCACTCGTTGCATCTGTTGTTATAACTGTTCATAAACCGAGCGCGCCAGTAGATGTAAAATTCACAGATATCGCAGTAACGATTGAACGACATAGATGAGAGCAGTAATAGCTCTTGGTTCGAACCTTGGAAATCGTGAATTAAATATTGATAGTGCGATTGCTGAATTAGCCAAAATTATTGAAATCTCTCATCTTTCAACTAATCACGAGACTGATCCAGTTGGTGGCCCGGAACAACCAAAGTATTTAAATGCAGTATTGATTGCAGAAACCCAACTAGATCCGCATGAACTACTTATTTCTATGTTAGAGATAGAAAACAAACTTGGCCGAAAACGTGAGATCCATTGGGGACCGAGAACTATTGATTTGGATTTAATCGTCGTTGGTGATGAAGTTGTGGTTTCAGATGTGCTCGTATTGCCACACCCAAGAGCTCATGAACGTAAATTCGTTTTAGAACCTTGGCTTGAAATTGACCCAACTGCCCAGATTCCTGGAATTGGTCTGGTTGAAAGTATTTTGCAACGAATCTGATTCGCCCTGTAACCTATAGACCACGAGCCCGGTACCCGGAAAGGACTGGAGCATGGATCTTGCACTAAATCACCCAGTAGCCCTGGTTCCAACTATGGGCGCGCTTCATGCTGGCCACGCATCGCTAATTGAAATTGCAAAAAAGTATTGCGATGAAGTTGTAGTAAGTATTTTTGTCAATCCACTGCAATTTGAAAATCCCAATGATTTCTCCAACTATCCAAAGAGCGTATCTGCAGACATTGAATTAGCTACGGCAAGCGGCGCAACTAAAATCTGGGTACCAACTTTTGCAGAGATTTACCCTGGCGATCCAGAAATTATTGCTTCTGGTGAAATTGGAAATATCTTTGAAGGTGTCCACAGATTTGGACATTTTGACGGCATGCTTACCGTAGTAAAAAGATTATTTGATTTAGTACAACCAAAATGGGCAGTTTTCGGTGAAAAAGATTTTCAACAACTTTTCCTAATTAAAAAAATGGTGGCAGAGATGAAGCTGCCAATCGAAGTGATTTCCGCCCCAACTATTCGTGAAGCAAGTGGCTTAGCAATGTCCTCTCGAAATCAGAAGTTATCGGTTTCTGAGCGAGATAACGCCGCAGGAATTTACAAAGCTCTTAACTTAGCTAATTCGGCGCCAGATTTAACAACTGCTAGAACGCAGTTGACCAAAGGAGTTGTGGCTATTCCGAACTTTCTTCTGGATTATGCAGAGATAATTGATAGCGACAACTTCTCGATTGCCAAGGATTCAACAACAAATTATCGAGCAATCATCGCTGGTTGGATAAATGGCATCAGAATGATAGACAATATGGCTATGTTTAATTTAGGTAATTCCAAATGAAATTACTCGCGGGCAGACCAGGATGGACAGTAACGGCTGATGTAATTGTTATTGGCTCTGGAGTTGCTGGATTAACCACCGCACTAAATTTACGATCAAGCAACTTATCTGTTTTGTTGGTAACAAAAGCAAAGATTGATGAAGGTTCTACAAAGTGGGCACAGGGTGGAATCGCTGCCGCCCTTGGACCTGGCGATACACCTGATCAACATAAGAAAGATACGTTGATTGCTGGCGCTGGATTATGCGATGGTGAAGCAGTAAATGTTTTAGTAACTGAAGGTCCAGAAGCGGTTCGTAAACTTATCGCTCGAGGTGCGGTATTTGATAAGTCAGAGACTGGAGAAATTGCTTTAACACGTGAAGGCGGACACTTACGAAATCGAATTTTGCATGCCGGCGGCGATGCAACAGGAGCCGAAGTTTCAAGAGCGCTACTTGCTGCAGTAAACGGCGATAGTGGAATTGAAGTTATCGAAAACGCATTAGCGATTGATATTTTAAAGAGTGATGCCGGAGCAGTTTGTGGCGTAACACTTCATGTAATTGGTGCTGGAAGTCGAGATGGTGTTGGTCGGGCGCTTGCTCGCGCAGTAGTAATTGCAACTGGTGGTTTGGGGCAGGTTTATGCGCAAACAACTAATCCATCTGTTTCAACCGGTGATGGCGTTGCACTTGCACTTCGGGCCGGAGCCGAAATAGCAGATGTTGAATTTATTCAATTCCATCCAACAGTTTTATGGCGCGACGATAGTTTGAGTGGGCAACAACCGCTAATTAGCGAAGCAGTACGCGGTGAAGGTGCGGTTCTTGTAAATGATAAAGGCGTTAGATTTATGAAGGATAAACATCCGCAAGGTGATTTAGCACCACGCGATATTGTTGCTATTGAAATATTTAAACAGATGAAAGAGAGCAATTCACCTCACGTCTGGCTTGATACAACAAAGATAAAAGATTTTGCCGAAAGATTTCCGACTATTTTTGCCTCATGTATAGAGAATGGAATTGATCCGAGAAAACAAATGATTCCAGTATCACCAGCTTCACACTATTCATCTGGTGGAGTAAAAGTTGATCTTGCTGGACGCACTTCTATTCCTGGACTTTATGCATGCGGTGAAACAGCCTGCACAGGTGCTCATGGCGCAAACCGCTTAGCTTCGAATTCACTTCTTGAAGGTTTAGTTTTTGGCACCAGAATTTCAGCGGATATCGCAGCAAAAATTGCAGACCAGAGTGTGCCAAGTGAAAAAACCACCGTTGAGTTCTTACTAGATCCTGCAATAAAGATGACACTGCAATTAGCGATGAGTCAAGGCGCGGGCGTGATGCGAAGTGCACAATCACTGAATGAAACTCTTAAGACGCTGAAACAACTTTCAACTCATACCAGCAACAAACCTTGTATTGAAGCTTGGGAAGTCTCTAATCTTTATTTACTAGCAACAGCAATTGCTCAGGCCGCCTTGAAGCGCGAAGAAACTCGCGGATCACATTGGCGAAGTGACTTTCCAGAAAGCAGCAACAACTGGGTAAAACGAATAGTTCAAAGCTATGACAATGATGGAATTTGGCTCTCTAAGTTGGACGAGGTGAAGAAATGACATTTAGCAAATCTTTAACCCAATTACTTGCAACTTCAAAGCTAGATTCAGCTGCTCTTGAAAATATCATTCGTATCGCTATTTCCGAAGATTTAAATGGTGCATCTGATGTGACTTCGGTAGCAACCATCCCTGAAGAACAAACTGCGATTGCTGAATTTTGGAACCGCAAACCTGGAGTTATCGCTGGAATTCCTGTCGTCTGTGCCGTTCTTGAAATATGTGGAGTAACTGATTATGAAATTAAGAAAAACGATGGCGAAACCACACCAGCTAATTCTTTACTTCTAACGGCAAGGGGAAAAACGCAATCCTTACTTCTTGCGGAACGAAGTGCACTGAATTTTTTTGGTCGCTTAAGCGGAATAGCAACTCTCACTAAAAGTTGGGTAGACACTGTTGCAGATACAAAAGTCGCGATCCGAGATACTAGAAAAACAACACCAGGATTAAGAGAGCTAGAGAAGTATGCGGTTCGAATGGGTGGCGGCGAAAATCACCGATTCTCACTTTCAGATGCGGCTCTTATAAAAGATAATCACGTTCTTGCTGCAGGCGGGGTAGCCAGCGCTTTTAACTTAGTAAAGAAAAAGTTTCCGAATTTGCCTCTGGAAGTCGAAGTTGATTCTTTGCAACAACTTCGTGAAGTAATAGAAGCAGGTGCTGATTTGGTAATGCTGGACAATATGTCAATTGAAGAATGTAGGGCTGCTGTGGAAATAGTTGCTGGCCGCGCAAAGTTGGAAGCGTCCGGTGGTTTAATTTTGAACAATGCACATGCATATGCAAAAACCGGAGTCGATTATCTAGCCGTTGGTGCACTTACGCATTCCGCACCAGTTCTGGATATCGGTTTAGATTTGAGAATGGAGTAATTATGTTGCTTGCAATCGATGTTGGAAATACGAATACGGTTCTAGGAGTATTCGAAGAGAAAGCGTTAATTCGAAGTTGGCGGGTAAAAACCGATCCCAGAGACACTTCAGATGAATTATGGATTCGTTACTCCGCACTTGTCGAAGGTTTTGAAATTACCGCACTTGCAATCTGTTCTACCGTTCCATCAACACTTCGGGAACTGCGAACAATGATCACAACTTTTTATCCAGATCTTCAGACCACAATTGTTGAACCAGGCACAAAAACTGGTGTTCCACTTCAAGTTGATAATCCAAAAGAAATTGGCGCCGATAGAATTGTTAATACCTTGGCGGCACATGAACTTTATGGTGAAAACGGTCCATGTATCGTCGTTGATTTTGGAACTTCTACCAATCTTGATGTGGTGTCACCCAAGGGCGAATTTCTTGGGGGCGCTCTTGCAGCAGGAATTGAAATTTCAGTTGAAGCACTTGCAGCGCGCGCTGCACAATTGCGTCGTGTGGAATTAGTAACTCCGAGAAATGTTATTGGCAAAAATACAGTTGAAGCACTTCAATCCGGAACAATTTATGGTTTCGCAGGACAAGTTGATGGCCTGGTAAATCGCATTACTGATGAACTTATTAAACTTTATCCAGAAGCTGGTGAAGTAAGCGTTATTGCAACTGGTGGTTTGGCGCCACTAGTTATAGGCGTCAGTGACACTATTGATTTCCATGAGCCAGATTTGACCCTAATCGGACTCCGCTTAGTTCATGAACGCAATTCTTAACCCACGCAAACGCTAGACTTACTCACCTTATGAGCGAAAAAACTAACTCTCAGAATCCACCAGTTGCAGATGCAGATGATCTGCCAGAACAGCTGCGGATACGTAGAGAAAAACGCGCCGCGATCATTGAGCGTGGAACTGAGCCATATCCAGTAGAAGTTCCGCGAACTAAAAGTATTAAAGAGATTCGTGAAACACATAAAGATTTAGCAATAGATGTTGTAACTGGAATTACTGAAAGCATCGCCGGGCGAATCATATTTAAGCGGGATACCGGAAAATTATGTTTTGCCACTGTTCGCGAAGGTGATGGAACAGAAATCCAAGCGATGTTCTCACTCGATAAAGTTGGCGAGGAAGTATTAAACCTTTGGAAATCAGATGTTGATTTAGGCGATCTGGTCAGTGTTACTGGTGAAGTAATTACTTCAAAACGTGGAGAGCTTTCAATTCTTGCTTCAAGTTGGAGAATGGCCTCTAAGTCACTTCGCCCACTTCCGGTAGAACATAAGCCACTCTCTGAAGAGACCAGAGTTCGGATGCGATATGTAGATTTGATTGTTCGTCCTGAAGCTCGAACAAATGCGAGATTGCGTCCCAATGTCATGCGCGCGCTTCGTGAAACTTTTCATGGCCGCGGCTTCGTTGAAGTTGAAACACCGATGCTTCAAGTTATGCATGGCGGCGCAACCGCTCGACCATTTAAAACATTAAGCAATGCCTACGACATGGAACTCTTCCTTCGAATTGCGCCAGAACTTTTTCTGAAGCGCTGCGTAGTTGGTGGCATTGAAAGAGTCTTTGAGATAAACCGTAACTTTAGAAATGAAGGAGCCGACTCGAGTCATTCACCAGAGTTTGCGATGATTGAAAGTTATGAGGCTTATGGTGATTGGAATTCAATTGCTGCGTTAACTCGTCAACTTGTCCAAGATGCAGCACTTGCAACTTCGGGTAGTCACGTAGTCACGCATCACGATGGCAGAGAAGTAGATCTCGGTGGAAACTGGGAAGAAGCATCGCTATTTGATTTACTTTCAAAAGGCGTTGGCCAAGAAGTAACTGCGCTTACCCCGCGGGCAGAACTAGTGAAAATTGCTGAAAAACTAGGTATGAAAATAGATCCAAAGTGGATTACTGGAAAATTAGCGGAAGAAATTTTTGAACATGTCTCTGCCGATAAATTAGTTGGACCTATTTTTGTTAAGGGTTATCCGATTGATACCTCACCGCTAGTACGTGCTCACCGCGAAGTGCCGGGGATTGCTGAAAAGTGGGATTTGTATATTGATGGTTTCGAACTTGCAACTGGTTATTCAGAGCTAATTGATCCGGTAATTCAACGTGAACGCTTAATCGAACAAGCAGCACTTGGCTCTAAGGGCGATCTTGAAGCAATGCAGATTGATGAAGATTTCTTACGTGCAATGGAATATGCAATGCCACCGATGGGGGGCATGGGAATGGGAGTCGATCGCTTGTTGATGGCGTTAACTGGACTTGGTATTCGCGAAACAATTCTCTTTCCATTAGTTAAGCCAGAAGAGTCTTAATCGATGTCCACAATAATTCGTCCCGCCCGAACTTCAGATATCAAAGGTATTCGTGCCATCATCGACGAGTATGCAGCTGGCCGCAGACTTCTTACAAAAGAAACCGTAACGCTTTATGAAAGCGTTCAAGAATTTACTATCGCCGAAATTTCTGGAAAAATTGTGGGCTGCGGCGCAGTTCACGTTCTATGGGAAGACTTAGCGGAAGTACGCTCTGTTGCAGTCGATCAAAGTCTTCGTGGCCAAGGTGTCGGCCATGGAATTCTCGAAGTGTTAATCAAGAGAGCGGCCGAACTTGGAGTGAAAAGAATTTTCTGTCTAACATTTGAAACTGAATTCTTCGGAAGACATGGCTTTAAGGAAATCCAAGGAACTCCCGTCTCGCCTGATGTTTATAGTGAACTCCTGCATTCGTATGACAGCGGAATTGCAGAATTCTTGGATCTGGAAAGCGTCAAGCCAAATACCCTGGGTAACACCCGGATGCTCCTAACCCTTTAATCACCAGAAAAACCACTAAATAACCACTAAATATTGTGGCAATTCTCAGTTTTTCGGGCATAAATAGGGGCAATATTCGGTTAGCCTCATTACAGACCTTCGCATTAGAGTTGGACTATAAATTCAAGTAGCAGTCAGAAATATGAAAGGCGGAACCGATGTTCGAGCGCTTTACTGATCGAGCCCGACGCGTTGTCGTGCTGGCCCAAGAAGAGGCACGCATGCTCAACCATAATTACATCGGCACCGAACATATTCTCCTTGGCTTAATTCACGAAGGCGAAGGCGTAGCAGCCAAAGCACTTGAAGCACTCGGCATTTCACTTGAAGCAGTTCGCTCACAAGTTGAAGAAATTATCGGACAGGGTCAACAAGCACCTTCCGGACATATCCCATTTACACCACGTGCGAAAAAAGTTCTCGAGCTCTCACTACGTGAAGCCCTACAACTTGGTCACAATTACATTGGCACTGAACATATTCTTCTTGGTTTAATTCGCGAAGGCGAAGGCGTAGCAGCACAAGTATTAGTAAAACTTGGTGCAGATTTAAATCGAGTTCGCACCCAAGTAATTTCACTTCTTTCTGGATATCAAGGTAAAGAAGCAGCAACATCAGGAGGACCTGCTGAAGGCACTCCATCAACATCATTAGTTCTTGATCAATTTGGTCGCAATCTCACACAAGCAGCACGCGAAGGAAAACTTGATCCGGTAATTGGTCGCGATAAGGAAATTGAACGTGTAATGCAAGTTCTTTCTCGTCGTACTAAGAACAATCCAGTTCTAATTGGTGAACCTGGTGTTGGTAAGACTGCAATCGTTGAAGGATTAGCGCAATCAATTATTTCGGGTGACGTTCCAGAAACTCTAAAAGATAAGCAGGTCTACTCCTTAGATCTTGGTGCACTTGTAGCGGGAAGTCGCTACCGTGGAGATTTCGAAGAACGTCTAAAGAAAGTTCTAAAAGAGATTCGCACTCGTGGCGACATCATTCTTTTCATAGATGAGATTCACACACTTGTTGGTGCTGGCGCTGCAGAAGGTGCAATTGATGCCGCAAGTATCCTGAAACCAATGCTTGCCCGCGGCGAATTACAGACAGTCGGCGCAACAACTCTTGATGAATACCGTAAACACTTCGAGAAGGATGCAGCGCTAGAGCGTCGCTTCCAACCAATTCAAGTTGCTGAACCAACAGTCGAGCACACAATTGAAATTCTTAAGGGACTTCGTGATCGATACGAATCACACCACAAAGTTTCAATTACAGATGGTGCGCTAGTAGGCGCTGCCCAAATGGCAGACCGTTATATTTCAGATCGTTTCTTGCCAGATAAGGCGATTGATTTAATTGATGAAGCTGGTTCAAGGCTTCGAATCCGGCGCATGACTGCGCCACCAGAACTGCGCGCATATGATGACAAAATCGCTGAAGCTCGTAAAGCAAAAGAATCTGCGATTGATTCACAAGACTTTGAAGGCGCAGCAAGTTTCCGCGATAAAGAGAAGACCCTAATCGCTGAGAAGAATGAAGCTGAAAAGACTTGGAAGGCTGGCGACCTCGATGTGGTTTCAGAAGTTACTGAAGAGTTAATTGCTGAAGTTCTATCTAACGCAACAGGTATTCCGGTATTTAAATTAACCGAAGCCGAAACTGCTCGTCTGCTCCGCATGGAGGATGAACTTCATCGTCGCGTGATTGGGCAAGAACAGGCAATCAAGGCACTTTCACAAGCTATTCGCCGTACTCGCGCTGGGTTAAAAGATCCAAAGCGCCCAGGTGGTTCATTTATCTTTGCTGGTCCTTCCGGTGTTGGAAAGACCGAATTATCAAGAACACTTGCGCAATTCTTATTCGGTGATGCAGATGCACTTATCCAACTTGATATGTCGGAATACTCCGAGAAGCACACAGCTTCACGGTTATTTGGTGCACCTCCGGGCTATGTTGGTTATGACGAGGGTGGACAGCTAACCGAAAAGGTTCGCCGTAAACCGTTCTCAGTAGTTCTATTTGATGAGATTGAAAAGGCACACCCAGATATCTTTAACTCACTTCTACAAGTGCTTGAAGATGGCCGTTTAACTGATGCCCAAGGTCGGGTTGTCGATTTCAAGAACACAATAATCATCATGACTACAAACCTTGGAACTCGCGATATTTCAAAGAGCCTAAACCTTGGTTTCACGAATGCATCGGATGAACAAGGAAATTACGAACGTATGAAGGGCAAGGTAAATGAAGAACTTAAAAATCATTTCCGCCCAGAATTCCTTAACCGTATCGATGATGTAATCGTCTTCCACCAATTGACCGAGAACGAAATTATTCAAATTGTTGATCTTATGATTGCCAATTTAGATGAACGACTTCGCGCTCGCGATATGGGAATTGAATTAACAACCGAAGCAAAGGCGCTCCTTGCCAAGAAGGGCTACGACCCACTTCTTGGAGCACGTCCACTTCGCCGTTGCATTCAACGCGAAATCGAAGACGCGCTCTCCGAGAAAATTCTCTTTGGTGATTTAAAGGCCGGCGAAATTATCTTGGTGGGAACAACTACTGAAGATGAGAAAGAAATATTCACCTTCAAAGGAATGCCTAAAGCGCAGATGCCAGATTCTCCTGGTGACTTAGCTGAAGCTCCAACACCTAAATAATAGTTAGTTAATCTTTACGCGAGCGATCGCCTGCTCTAAGCGGGCGACCTCCATAATTTCAATTCCAGAAATCTTGATATCACTTCCTGCTGGAACCATCGCCCTCTTGAATCCCAAACGAGCGGCTTCAGCTATTCGCTGTGTTGCTCCAGTAACTTTTCTAATCTCACCTGCAAGACCAACTTCACCGATTGCAATTAGATCTGCAGGCAACGCTAAACCTTTTGCTGCTGATCCAACTGCAAGTGCTACTGCAAGATCTGCAGCAGGTTCCGCAATTTTCATGCCACCAACCGTCGCAACATAAACATCGCGACCAGAAACTCGAATATTTGCGCGCAGTTCTAATACCGCTAAAGTCATTGCAGTTCGTGGATTATCAAGACCTGAAGTAACACGCATAGAGTTTCCAAAATCTCTGCCATCTGGAACAGCCGCACCAACAAGTGCTTGAATCTCGGCAAGTAAGGGACGTCGACCTTCGAGAGTAACGGTTACACAAGTTCCCGGAACAGGTTCGCTGTGACGAGTTGTAAATAGCCCTGTTGGATCCGGTAGTGAGGTAATTCCATTTTCATTCATATCAAAGCAGCCAACTTCATCGGAAGCGCCGAATCTATTTTTAATTGCTCGAATTAAACGCAATCTTGAATGGCGTTCACCTTCAAAGTTTAAAACTACATCAACAATATGTTCGAGAAGTCTTGGTCCTGCAATAGAACCATCTTTCGTAACATGACCTACCAAAATTAATGTTATAGATCTCTCTTTTGCAATTCTAATTAGCGCTGCTGCAATTTCACGAACCTGTGTTACGCCACCAGGTGCACCATCAACTGCAGAACTTGCAATAGTTTGGATTGAATCAATTATTAATAGTTGTGGTTTAACGGCATCGATGTGCGCGATTACCGAACCAAGTTCATTCTCAGATGCAAGCCATAAATTAGGATCAATTGCATTTAATCTTTCCGCGCGCAACCGGACTTGCGAAGCAGATTCTTCACCACTGATGTAGAGCGAGTTAATTTTTGTTCGTGCACTTTCTGCAGCAACACTTAATAGGAGAGTTGATTTTCCAACACCTGGTTCACCGGCCAGCAAGATTGCTGCTCCAGGAACTAAACCACCACCAAGAACTCGATCGAGCTCACTTACCCCGCTAGATCTTGCCTTTGCATTCTCTAAACTAACTTCACCAATTGGAAGTGCCGGCGAAGTTACATGTCCAGCGACAAGTGAGAGTTTCTTTGGGGCTGCGACTTCTTCAACAACGCCCCAGGCCTGGCATTCACCGCACCTGCCGACCCACTTAGTCGTGCTCCATCCGCATTCAGAGCAGCGGAATGGGTCTTTGGTCGGAGCTGCCTTTTTTGCCATGCCAGAAGGCTATATGCACCCACCCACACGCTTAAAATCACCCATTTTCAGGAAAGAAACCTGGGATTTAGCCGTGATTTTTGCGTCATACACCCTTACCCTTTTACTACGCAGGACTTGTGCTCTTCATATGGGAACACAATTTTTGCTGCTGAACCTCGACCGAGGTCCAGGACCAAAATGCCTACGGAGGCTATATAAATGGTAAACCTAACAAACGGTCAATGGAGCACGCTTTACAACATGTTCTCCTTTGGCTTGATTTCGATGCTTGCATGCACCGTTTACACATTGGTGTCACAAGCTCGCGTTCTACCTAAGTACCGTAACGCTCTAGTTCTATCTTCAATGGTTACATTCATTGCTGCATACCACTACTGGCGCATATTCAACTCATTCGAAGAGTCATCAGTTGATGGCGGCGTAACAGTTGGAAACGCAAAAGGTGCATTTAATGAGGCATACCGCTATGTTGACTGGATTTTGACAGTACCTCTACTACTTGTAGAAGTAATTGCAGTCCTTGCACTAGCTAAGGCAGCAGCAAGTTCACTTATTGCACGCCTTGTCCCTGCATCAGCAGCGATGATTGCACTTGGTTACCCAGGTGAAATTGCAACTGATACAAACTCCAAAGTAATTTGGGGCGTTCTATCAACACTTCCATTCCTTTACATCCTTTACGTTCTATTCGTAGAACTAGGAAAGTCATTGGATCGTCAACCAGAAGGTGTAGCAGCAACAGTTGGTCGCCTACGTCTCCTATTGATCGCAACATGGGGTGTATACCCAATTTCATACTTGCTACCAATCCTTAGCGACACATCCGCCACAGATCCAGGCGCGTTCGTAAATCGCCAAATTGGTTACACAATCGCAGACGTACTTGCTAAGTGCGTATTCGGACTAACAATCTACAAGATTGCTCGTCTGAAGTCTGCAGCAGAAGGTATGAAGGAAGATCACTAATCTGATCTAAAGATTAAGCAAATTTGGGGGCGCCAGAAATGGTTCCCCCAAATTTTTTTTCTAGAGAAGGGATACGATAAACCATGACAAATTATCGCTTAGGTGGCTATTTATTAGTCGCAATAGGGTTATTAAATTTACGTTACCAAACTGGCGAACCAGGGGTTGTAAGAAATAGCCTCATAATTCTTGCACCAGGTGCACTCGTTTTAATTTTAAGCTTCATTCCAAAAACAGCCGCAATGCTTCACTCCAAAACAGTGCAGAAAATTTCAATAGTAATTGGCCTTGCCGCAATTCTTTTCGCTGCAGTAAATTAATCTTTAGGTTGAATACCTTTGCGGCCCCAATAAACCCAGAGGCTCATAGTCGATAGAACTAGGGCAAAACCAAAGAGCAGATCTTCAATAGGTGCACCAGCAATGCGTGTTCCAATAATTGCATCTGGGCTATAAGTAACAATTCCACGGGAAGTTAGCCACCAATTCGTTATCAATTGAAACGGCACAATAATTGCGTAAGAAGTCCAGAAAACTGATTTTGTAAGCAGCGCAGTTTTAACGCCATATAGATCAAAAAAAACTGCAAATATCATTCCAACAATTGCAATATCGCTATAAATCATCGCTTCTCATCACCAACTGGCCAGTGCTTCTTAACACTGCGCACACCTTCAATAGTCATAATTGCGGCCATTGGAACGATTAAAAAGAATAGATATTCTTCAAGCGGAATACTAAACGGGCCATAAATTCCAAGTATTTGATCTGGATCAAATTTCCAATGCCCATTTGCGACCGCATATGCATCCCAGATAAGAAATGGAATGGCAACTGGAATGATGCTCATTAGAGCACGCTTAATGCGTTTTAAGACTTTTATCTTCAGTACTAGCTCAAGCCAGAAAGAACCAACGACGGTGAAGGTAAGCATCGCTACATACCCAAATTTCAACACAGTCATTCTCCCAATACTGCTTAAGGTGGTTCATATACTAGACCCGTGAATGGCGCAAAAGCAGTTTTTAATTCAGTTCGAAACTTTTCGACCCTTGCTGTTGTGTTTGCCATATTGGTTTCAGGGATCTTATATTTCTTAGAACTTGGTGAAAGTCTAGGATGGCAGGTCGGTTTTGCGGTTTTCGCACTTGCTATTGGGATTCCGCATGGGGCCGTAGACCATTTAGTCGCGCTTCCTGCTACATCAAAACCAAAAATGGTACTCCTTGTATTTGGCTATATCGCTATCGCAGTTCTTGCAGTCTTAGCTATTCTGCATTGGAATAAGTTAGGTTTCCAATTAGTTTTAGCAATGAGCGCTTTTCACTTTGGCTTTGGTGATGCAGCTTTTATTGCAGAGCAAGATCGTCTTTCGGGTCGCCCCCGATTGAAGCCAAAGACTCAGAATATGTTTGCAATATCCGCTGGTTCAATACCAGTCCTTATCCCACTTCTAAGTGAATCTACCGCCAGTGCACTGCGAGAAATTAATCCACTATTGATAACTTGGGCATCAGATATTGCGCCACAACTTAAATTCTTAGTTGCCTTCTTCTTTGTTACAACACTGGTTTTACTCATTAACGAGAAGCGACTCCGCGAAGTTATTGATTTATCTCTTCTTGCCGCACTTGCGTTAATTGCACCACCACTTGTTGCATTTGCAGTTTATTTTGGATGCTGGCATGCAATGCGTCATACCGCAAGATTGACTTTAATTTTGCCTAAAGCAAAGAGCGCAGCAGAAAAAAATAATCCATTTGGTTCATTTACAGCCGCAGTAATTCCAGGGCTTCCTGCGCTATTTGGTACAGTCATTGTTGCGCTGTTAATTGCCATTCTTGATACAACTAATATTGACGCGAGTTATTTGTGGTATTTATTGGTTGTTGTATGGGCGCTTACCGTGCCACACATGATGGTTACGACAAAGATTGATCAGAAATCTCTGGCTTAACTTACTTTCCTGCCGCAAGAGTTGCTGGGTGAATGATAAAAAGTGGTAATTCCCGCTTCTTCATCTCCTTGCGCGCAACAGCTATCGCTTCAATTCGATTATCGCAATGCAGTTTAAGAACTGCATAGGCGGGTTCTCCCATTAACGCGATTAACTCAACTTTATTTGAAAGATAAACGGGTTCCCGGCCAACATGGGCTTCGGTGTTGCTAGTGCAATACCAATCAAATTCTTCGCCACCATCTCCCCAAGCAAGACGTTCATACTCACCAATTACATTTACCGTTATTTCTTGTTCACCAAATTCGCGTTGTTCAAAACTTCGACGAATAGGAAGTTGCCAACAAACATCCGGCTTGGTTTCAACAAAATGGATATCTTCTTTCTGGGCAAGATGGTGAAGCACGCAACCAAAATCTCCAGTGAAGCCAGGCGCGGTATAACCTTTGCGATTCAAAAAGATGCATGAATCATCAATCTTCTTTGTTTTGCGATCTTTATCTAAGCCAACTTCTGAAATTTGCATCTTACCTTTTGCTTTTTTAGGTTGTGCTTCATCGAAGTATTGCCACATATCGCGAGTTAGACGCTTTGAAACTTCGAGTGTGCGCTTTTCATCATCTTCATCGGAATAATAAGCACCATCGGAACAACAACCAGCATCAGGTTTATCTGAATCAATTCCGCAACAGCCGGCCCCATAAATACATGTCCAGTAAGAAGTTAGCCATGTTAGGTCGCATTTATAAAGCTCTTCTGGCTTTGCAGGATCAATAAACTCGACCCAGTCACGTGCGAAATTTGGTTTTACCTCAGGCATAGTCACATAGCCTAAGGCTTATTTGATAAATAAGCACATCTGGTCAAGCAGGAGGAAGACAGCTTTCGGTAGGCTTGTCTTATGTCGAACCAAACATCTTTCTCAAAATCTAAATACCAAGTTGGACTAATTGGTGTTGGTGTTATGGGCGAGGCGCTAATTTCAGGTCTAATCTCTGCAAGGTTTCCTAAAGCTCAAATTGTCTTTACCGAAAAGCGTGAAGAGAGAGCCCGCGAGATATCAAGCAAATACGGAGCAAGAGCCGTAGATTTAACAGAATTAGCCAGCAGCAGTGATGTTATTTTATTGGTTGTTAAACCACAGGATTTGGCTGAATTACTAGCTGCCCTTGCCGATAAGTTAAAAAAGAGTTCGGTGTTAGTTTCATTTGCGGCCGGTAAAACTACTGAATTCATAAGTGAAAAAGTTGGGCCAAATATTTCGGTGATTCGAGTTATGCCAAATACCCCAACTCTTATCGGGCTTGGAATGGCCGCTATTTCATTAGGAAAAAGCGTTAATACAGAGCAAGCAGAGTTTGTCTCAGATTTCCTAATGACTTGTGGAAAAGTTATTTCAGTTGAAGAAAGCCTTCAGGATGCAGTAACTGCGTTAAGTGGATCTGGCCCTGCCTACTTCTTTGCTTTCGTAGAAGAGATGATTAAATCTGGAATTTCACTAGGGTTATCAAGCGAACAGGCAACAACTCTTGCGATTCAAACCATGGTTGGTTCCGCAGCAATGTTAGAACAGTCAGGTAAAAGTGCGGCGACTTTGCGAGAAAATGTGACAAGTCCTAATGGAACAACAGCCGCAGCGCTGAAAGTATTTAACGAAGCAAAACTAGGCGAGATAGTTGAGAGCGCTATGACTGCTG
>CAXNFK010000013.1:0-17829 GCA_964201775.1 Candidatus Nanopelagicaceae bacterium | reverse complement strand
AAAGACATAAAGTCAGTATTAATGGCAGCGATGTGGCATTCCCACTTAAAGAGTTTGAATTACTTGAATTCTTGGTTCGTAACTCTGGCCGCGTTCTAACACGTTCACAGTTAATCGACCGAGTATGGGGCAGTTATTATTTTGGGGATACCAAAACTTTAGATGTTCACGTGAAACGACTTCGTGCAAAAATTGAAGCTGATCCAGCAAATCCAGTTTTTATTCAGACTGTTCGCGGGCTTGGATATAAGTTCGAAAACTAAAAACTAGTTTCCAACGTTTGCAAATTCTTCAGCTTTCGCCCGAACTAGCGCTGACATTTTCATAGGCGCTGAAGTTGCAAAAGTAACTTCTATTTCAACATGATCACTTGGCTTGGCATTTAATCCAGGAAATTTCGCGGATGAGTTTTTCGAATCGCCTTCAAAAATTGCTGGACCAGAATATTGATCGAGAGTTGAAACTGAAATTTCACCAACAATTCCATTTGCAGTAATCGCAGTAATTGCATCACTGGCTTCACCAGAATTTACAAAAGTTCCGACAAGAACTGCAGAAGCATCTTCCTGAGTTACAAGTAGAACATTCAAAGCTTTTATTGCACCTGAAGTTGCTTCAACACCATCGGTCACTTGTCTTATATTGCGAGTCTCAGCATTTGGGCCTGCTGCGCTACAACCTGCTAAACCAACTACTAATAGGGCCCCAAAGAGGGCGGATATGGCTGATTTCAGGTTTTTCTTAAGCATGAGTGAATGGTATCCTTGGCGTCTATCGAAAGGCCAAATTAATGACTTTTAAGGTCGGCGAAACCGTTGTTTATCCCCATCACGGGGCGGCTCTCATTGAAGCAATTGAGACCCGGACCATTAAAGGCGAAGAGAAAATCTATTTGGTTCTAAAGGTTGCACAAGGTGACCTAACAGTTCGAGTCCCAGCAGAAAACGTTGATTTAGTTGGCGTTCGCGATGTGGTTGATTCAGCTGGTCTTGATCGAGTATTTAATGTTTTACGTCAGCCATACACCGAAGAGCCAACAAACTGGTCCCGTCGATACAAGGCAAACGTTGAAAAGCTGGCATCTGGCGATGTAATCAAGGTTGCTGAAGTTGTTCGCGATCTTTATCGCCGCGATCTAGACCGTGGCCTTTCTGCGGGCGAGAAGCGCATGCTTTCAAAGGCTAAGCAAATTTTGGTATCTGAACTCGCACTTGCCGAGCGCACAGATGAAGAGAAGGCCGGCGTGATGCTAGATGAGGTCCTTGCTTCCTAAAGTCGCTTTACTGATCCCTGCCGCTGGCAGTGGTGAAAGATTTGGCGCTTCAATTCCAAAAGCACTCGTCCAATTAAATGGGCGAACTCTTATTGAACATGCAGTTTTAAATCTTGGCCCCGTTGCCTCACAAATAATTGTTGCAGCACCTGCGGGCTTCGAAGATAAATTTCGCGAAATCCTTGGCGACGCCATAACTGTTGTTACTGGTGGATCGACTCGAACTAAGAGCGTAAAAATCGCACTGGAAAGTATTGCTGAAGATATTGAATATGTTTTGGTGCATGATGCCGCGAGACCTCTTGCATCTGGCGAACTTGGAAGAAGCATTATTGAAGCGCTCGCAGCCGGTGATGTTGCAGTTATTCCAGCGGTAAGCGTTGTGGACACAATTAAAGAAGTAGATGCCGCAAACTATGTAGTTTCAACACCAAATCGCGAACGCCTTCGTGCGGTACAGACACCACAAGGCTTTGCCCGTGAAACTTTAATCAAAGCCCATATGCAAAATATTGAGGCAACTGATGACGGCGCTTTAGTTGAAGCTATGCGTGGAAAAGTAAAGTTAATTGAGGGCGAGAATCGTGCGCTTAAGATTACAAACCCAGAAGATTTAGCTTCCGCACTGAAATATTTAATTCCAAATCAGACAAGTGATATTCGCACAGGTGTAGGCGTAGATGCTCATGCATTTTCAATTGATCCAAAACGTGCGCTCTGGCTTGCTGGTTTACTCTGGGAAAATGAAATTGGTGTTGTTGGACATTCCGATGGCGATGTTGCAGCACATGCAATCTGCGATGCGCTATTTGCAGCGGCCAACATTGGCGACCTTGGTTCAAATTTTGGAACTTCGAAACCAGAATATGCCGGAGCATCTGGCGAAAGGTTATTAAGCGAAACTCTTAAGTTAGTAACTAGCGCTGGATTTGTTATCCAAAATGTTGCAGTACAAATTGTTGGAAGCCGACCAAAGATTGGTCCGCGCAGAGCAGATGCAATTGCGAAAATATCTGAAGCACTTGGTGGCGTCCCAGTTTCAGTCTCCGCAACAACAACAGATGGACTTGGCTTAACCGGCGAAGGTAAAGGCATTGGCGCGATTGCTACGGCACTTATAACAAGTAGCGGAAGATAGAATTTGACAATGGCCAAGATAAATAGCGATCTAAATTTATATAACACCGCAGATCGCGCGGTCTCAAAATTTGTTCCACTTAGCCCGGGGAAAGTAGGAATATATCTGTGCGGCGCTACCGTGCAAGCACCGCCTCACATTGGTCATATTCGATCAGGAGTTAACTTCGATATTTTGCGACGCTGGCTAACTGCAATTGGTTATGACGTAACTTTTGTTCGTAACGTTACTGATATCGATGACAAAATTTTACACAAAGCTGTTCATGAAGAAATTCCGTGGTGGGCAGTTGCAATGAAATATGAACGCGCATTTAGCGACGCATATGCCGCACTAAATGTTATGCCCCCAACTTATGAACCAAGAGCAACTGGCCACATCACACAAATGATTCAATTGATGGAGAAATTAATTGCTAATGGCAGTGCGTATGCACCTGGAAATGGCGATGTTTATCTTGAAGTTCGCAAGTTAAAGTCATATCTAACTCTTTCAAATCAGAAATTAGATGATCTGCAATCAGCCGAGGATGCAGATTTAACTTACAAAAAAGATCCGCGCGATTTCGCACTTTGGAAAGCGGCAAAACCTGGCGATCCATCTTGGCCAACTCCTTGGGGCGATGGTCGACCTGGTTGGCACTTGGAATGTTCGGCAATGGCACATGCATATTTAGGTGAAGCATTTGATATTCATGGCGGTGGCTTAGATTTAATTTTCCCGCACCACGAAAATGAAATTGCTCAATCAGAATCAGCTGGATGGGCCTTTGCAAATATTTGGATGCACAATGCTTGGGTAACAACATCGGGCGAGAAGATGAGTAAATCTCTTGGCAATTCCCTTCAAGTAATGGAAATTTTAAAGAAGGTTCGTGGAATCGAATTGCGTTGGTATTTGGGAAGCGCGCATTACCGTTCAATGTTGGAATTTTCCTTCGAGGCACTAGAGGAATCTGCCGTTAATTTCCGCAGAGTTGAGGGCTTTTTGCAGCGTGCTCACGAGATTTTGAAGAAAGAAATCGAGCCAAGTATTTCTGCGCAATTTGCCACAGCAATGAATAACGATTTAGCAGTACCACAAGCACTTGCAGATATTTCAGAGTTAGTGCGCATCGGCAATACTGCAATCACCGATAATGATTTAGCAGAACTTTCAAAAAGCGCTGGCGAAGTTCGAGGCGCCTTAGAAATTCTGGGCTGCAATCCCTTTGATCCGATTTTTGCTGATTCAAATAGTTCCAAATTTTCAAAGACCGAAATCATGGATGGTCTTATTTCACTTGCACTTGCCCAACGTAACGCGGCTCGCGCCCGTAAAGATTTTGCTGCCAGTGATGAAATCAGAGATTCACTTACTGCACTAGGAATAACCATCGAAGACACCCCAACCGGCTCGCGCTGGACCGTTAACTAAAAAGAGAATCGAAAAATAAAATGCGCCCCGGAAAAAAACGTCGTGAAGCCACGGTTGCACCATCTCGTAGACCTACAACCCGCAAACCAGAGTCCCGCTTAGAAACTCGTGCTAATAGCGACGCAGTTGCTGGTCGCAATAGTGTCGTCGAAGCACTGCGTGCAAAGATTCCAGCAAAGGAATTGTTAATCGCTGAACGTGCAGAAATTGATGAGCGCATGACCGAAGCTTTGCGTTTAGCAAAGAATCAAGATTTAGGAATCAAGGAAGTTCCACGCGGTCAGTTAGATGGCGTAACCGGAACTACAAATCATCAAGGTATCGCGTTAATTATTAAACCATTTCAATATAAAGATTTCGAAGCAGTCTTGTTGGGTGTAAAAAAGCCAGCGCTACTAATTGGACTTGATGGTGTTACTGATCCACATAACCTTGGTGCAATTGTGCGAAGTGCCGCAGCATTTGGTGCCGATGGCGTTGTTATTCCAGAACGCCGTAACGCTGCTATGACTGGTTCGGCTTGGAAATCATCTGCTGGCGCAGCTGCAAGGCTGCCAATTTCGCAGGTTACAAATATGGTGCGATCAATAGAAGATGCGAAAAAGGCTGGTTTCTTTGTAGTTGGGCTAGATGCCGAAGGCCAGGAATCACTTCCAGGATTTTCACTTGCAACTGAATCTGTTTACTTAATTGTTGGCAGTGAAGGAAAAGGAATTTCCAGACTTGTCAAAGAGAAATGCGATTTGATTCTTTCAATTCCAATGCAATCTGATGTTGAATCGCTAAATGCAAGTGTTGCAACCGCAATTGTTATGTATTGGATTGCCGAGAAGCGAGCAAAATAACCATGACAGTTTTCACAAGATTTATTGCACTCGGAGATTCAATGACCGAGGGCATGTGTGATGAAATTGTTGATGGTCAATATCGGGGCTGGGCAGATCGTGTTTCGGATGCGCTTTCAAAAGAGAATCCAAACTTTACCTATTTAAATTTAGCGATCCGTGGAAAGTTGTTACATCAAGTCATTGATGATCAAATTCCAGAGGCTGCCAAGTTTGTAACCGGACCAGACACTTTGGTTTCATTCCACGCTGGTGCAAATGATGTGCTGCGACCAAATTATCAAGCCGAAGATGCCTTTGATAAGTATGAGAAAGGCATTAGCGATTTAACTAAGACTGGCGCCACTGTAATTGTTTTTACAGTAATTGATCGCGTCGAAGGCAATGGAAAGACGGCGCAGCTTTGGCATGAAAGGTTTAGCGCTTTTAATGTGAATGCTAGGCAAGTGGCAAATAAATATGGCGCAATAATTATTGAATCAGATAACGCAAAGTGGATGGCAGATTTAAGATTCTTGGCCAGGGATCGACTGCATTTAAATTCTGACGGACACTGGCGGTTATCTCAAGCGGTTTTAGAGAATCTTGGAAAAGAATCTGATCCAAAGTGGAAAATTCCACTAGCTCCAGCCGCTCCGAAATCCAAGTTAAGAAAATATCTGGAAAATACTATTTGGATTATCATCTTTGTAATTCCGTGGATTTGGCGCCGGGTTCGCGGCCGATCTTCAGGTGATGGCAGGTCTGCCAAGTATGTTCAGCCAACTGCTTGGAAATAGGCGGGTTTAGCGCTTTTCAGGTGCCAAAATCTGTTGCAACATTGCGATGTTTTCTACACAACGGCCCGCTCCGTTAACAACTGAATAAAGTGGATCTTCGGCAACGCGAACTGGCATACCTGTTTCTTTTATTAAACGTTCTGGTAATCCTTTAAGAAGTGCGCCACCACCAGCAAGAACAATTCCAGTTCGAGATAAATCGGCAACCAAATCTGGCGGGGTTTCATCCAAAGTAGCCTTAATTGCGCCAATAATTTTTGCAATCTGATCTTCGATAGCTTCACGAATTTCTTTAGGTGAAACCATTAAATCTTTAGGTAGACCAGAAACCAAATCTCGGCCGCGAATTCTGGCATCGCTTTCGCCATTCAAACGAATAGCTGAACCAATTGCCATTTTAACTTCTTCGGCAGTTCGTTCACCAATCATTAGGTTATATTGATTCTTGATGTAATTAATTATTGAGCTATCTATTGCATCTCCACCAACACGAATTGATCTTGATGTGACTATTCCACCAAGTGAAATAACTGCGACATCAGTAGTGCCACCACCAATATCTACAATCATGGATCCCATTGGCTCTTGAATTGGAAGACCAGCGCCGATAGCAGCAGCCATAGGTTCTTCCATTATGTAAACCTTTTTTGCTCCTGCCGCATATGCTGCATCTTTAATTGCACGATGTTCTACCGAAGTAACAACAGGTGGAACGGCGACTACAACAATTGGTTTTGAGATGAATTTTCGAACTCCAACTTGGGAGAGAAACATTCGTAACATTTTCTGTGCAGTTTCAAAATCTGCAACAACTCCATCTTTAAGTGGCTTAATCGAAACAATGTGTCCTGGAGTTCGACCCACCATTTTGCGCGCTTCATGACCTACTGAAAGAATTTCACCGGTATCGGTATTTATGCACACAATGCTTGGCTCATTTAAAACAATTCCGCCATTGGATTGATAAATAACAGTATTTGCTGTTCCGATGTCAATGGCGAGGTTCTGAGCAAATGGATTGCGCACTTATCAAACCTCGCCATCAACTGCGTATCTAGGGGAGTCCAAATGTAGAACTCGCTGAGAGTTATAGATATAGGAGTTTGGGTGAGTAAGGGGGTGGAATTACGCCCGATGGTTTGTGCTCCGATTACCTTCCGATTACCTGCCGTTCACACACCTAGGGGAGAATATTGGGATGTCTTCCCAGGTCCACGAAATTGCTGTCAACAATCCGAGAGAGACTTTGGTTGATCGCGAACTTAGCTGGCTGGCATTTAATCAACGAGTTCTGGAATTAGCAGAAGATAAATCAACTCCGCTCTTAGAGCGCTGCCGGTTCCTGGCAATTTTCTCCTCGAACTTGGATGACTTTTACATGATTCGTGTGGCATCACTAAAAAATAAATTAGAAAATGGAATTTCAAAAGCAAATACCGCAGGGCTTACGCCAATCGAATTAATGAAAGAACTTTCAACCAAGACCGAAGAATTGATAAACCGCAAGACTAAATGTTTCCACGAAGATGTTCACCTTAAGCTTTCTAAAGAGGGAATTAATATTGTCCGATGGGATGAATTAAATTCCCAAGAACGAGAAGTAGCAATTGATATTTTTAATAAGCAAATATTTCCCGTATTAACGCCACTCGCAATCGATCCGTCACATCCATTTCCTTATATCTCGGGGCTCTCACTTAACCTTGCAGTTATCGTAAAGAACCCAGATACTGGCATAGAACTATTCGCCAGAGTTAAAGTTCCATCGAACTTAGCAAGATTTGTAGTTACATCTACTGGCGATGATCGTAGATACATTCCTTTGGAACAAGTTATTACTGCAAACGTGGCTGAACTTTTCCCAGGTATGGAAGTTCTAAATACTTACACCTTTAGAATCACTCGAAATGCCGACCTAGAGCTCGAAGAAGAAGAGTCAGAAGATTTATTGGCCAGTATGGAACAAGAATTATTGCGTAGAAAATTTGGGCCACCAGTTCGACTTGAAGTTGGACTTGGCATGGATGAAGAACTCTTGGAGACTTTAAAAGAAGAGTTAGAAATCAAAGATGAAGATATAAGTAAATATCCAGAGCCCCTTGATTTAACTGGGCTAAATCAAATTGCAGATATTGACCGTCCAGATTTAAAGTTTGAAGCATTTAGAAATCAAGTTGCTTGGGATTTGCGCGATGTGGATCCAGATTCAACCGAAGCCTTCTTTGAAGCGCTAAAGCGCAGAGAAATTATCTTGCATCATCCCTATGAATCATTTAACTCATCGGTTGTGCGATTTATCGAATCTGCCGCAACTGATTCGAGCGTTCTTGCAATTAAGCAGACTTTGTATCGGACCTCTGGAGACTCTCCAATTGTCGAAGCGCTTATTGAAGCGGCAGAGGCTGGTAAACAAGTACTTGCCGTAATTGAAATCCGTGCCCGCTTTGACGAACAGGCCAACGTACGTTGGGCCAGAAAACTTGAAGATGCAGGTGTGCACGTCGTTTACGGGTTGGTTGGTTTTAAGACACATGCCAAGTTATCTCTAGTCGTCAGACAAGAAGCCGGTGGAATCAAACGTTATGTTCATATGGGAACTGGAAATTACAATCCAAAGACTGCTCGCATGTATGAGGATTTTGGAATCCTAAGTTCTGATCCAATTCTGGGCGATGATGTAAATAAATTATTCAACCAACTTTCAGGCTTTGCCCCACAAACTTCCTTTGAAAGATTGTTAGTAGCACCAAGAACTTTGCGTTCTGGATTACTCGAAAGAATTCAACGCGAAATAGATAATAAGAAAGCTGGAAAACCAGCGCAGATACGGATGAAATTAAATTCGATTCTGGATGAAGAGTTTGTTGATTTACTTTATAAAGCATCTGCGGCCGGAGTGGAAATTGAACTTGTTGTGCGTGGTATTTGTTCCATTAGAGGTGGCGTTCCAGGATTATCAGAGAACATCCGCGTTATTTCGATCCTTGGTCGCTTTCTAGAACATTCAAGAATTTTTCACTTTGCAAATGGTGGTGAGAATGAACTTTGGATTGGTAGTGCCGATTTGATGCACCGAAATCTTGATCGTCGCGTCGAGAGCATGGTGATGATTACGCAGACTGACCATAAACGGATGTTGCTGCGCGCACTCGATAGTTATTTAGCCCCAACAACCGCGCACTGGAGCATGAATCCTGCCGGTACTTGGGATCGAATAACTAAGGGTTCAAATGGCGAGGATTTAACTGACTTGCATCAGCAAGTTATTAATTGGTATCGAGCCAGAGGATGAGTGAATTGATAATTGCAGCCGGCGGAGTTGTTTGGCGCGAAACTGAAGATTCAAAAATCGAATTAGCAATAATCCATAGACCAAAATATGACGACTGGACTTTTCCAAAGGGAAAATTAGATACCGGTGAAGAACTTATCTCCTGTGCTTATCGCGAAATTATGGAAGAGACTGGCCTAGATATTGAACTCGGACCATTTCTTGGAGCCGTTGAATACGAATCATTTGAAGAAGCAAAACACGTTTCATATTGGGCAGCAAAAGCGCTTGGTAGTTCAAAAGATTTCCATGCCAATAATGAAGCCGATTTACTGGAATGGCATGACTTTGAATCTGCTCGCGCGAAGTTAACTCGTGACACCGATAAAGAAATTCTAGAAATTTTCGTTGAATCACCATTTCAAGCTGCTAAGTTAATTTTTTTGCGCCACGCAAAAGCTTTAGCACGTAGCGAATGGCAGAGTGGGGATGAAGATCGACCACTTGATAATTTAGGCCAACTTCAAGCAAAGCGAATGCATGCGGTTTATCAAGTTTTTGGAATTTCACAGATTCATACATCTGACGCGGTTCGTTGTTATGACACAGTAATTGGATTAACAAATACCCTAAAAATTGAACCAGTTATCACAAGTAAATTGAGTGAATACACCTTCGAGAAAAATAAAGATAAATCATTGGAATACGCTTTGGAACTTGCAGAAACTTCTCGCACAACAGGTGCAACGATTCTTCTCTGCAGTCATAATCCCGTGTTACCTCGGATGTTAGAGCGCATAACTAAAAAATCTTCAGTTGATTTGCCAGAAAATAAATTAAAGCCCGGAGATTCTTGGGTGGTATTCCTGGGTAAGAAGAAGTGCCTACAGATTGATCTTATTCCAGCGCCAGTTGTCTAATGCTCGGTCCAGTCCATATATTTCAGGACTATTCCTTCACGCAGCGCCCATGGGCAAATTTCCAGGTTATCTAAATCTAAATTTCGCATAACACTTTCAGTCACAAGTGCTCCTGCAACAATCTGTCGTGCGCGGTTCGCTGATACTCCTGGCAATTTAGTTCGTTCCTCAGAATCCATCTCGGCTAATCGTGTTGAAATTTTTCGAATGGAATCAATGGTTATATTTTTACCATTTCCGCCATACCAATCACCACAAAGCCTGGCCAGGGTGCGCAACGTTTTGCTTGTTGCAATTGCACGATCTGAATCTTCGTGACGAACTAACGTAGGAAGAACTGATTCCAATTGGGTTTCAATGTAATCGCGCAAAGCACGCACACTTTTTGCCGTAAATGGATCACCTTGTAAATGGCTCTTAGTTAATCGTGAAGCTCCGAGTGGCAGAGTTACGGCAACTTCAGGTGATTCATCAATACCTGATGCAATTTCCAACGAACCGCCACCAATATCAATAACAAGTAACCGACCGCTCGACCAACCAAACCAGCGACGTGCGGCGAGAAAAGTTAACTTCGCCTCTTCTTCTCCAGTTAGTACCTGCAAATCTATTTCGAAATCCTTATTTATCGCTGCAATAATTTCTGTTCCGTTATTTGCTTCGCGAAGTGCTGATGTCGCGAAAGGTAATAGTTCTTCAGTTTTCACACTCTTGGAATGAGCAATCGCATTTTTTATAGCTAGTCGAAGCGCAGTTATACCTTCGTCAGAAATGTTATTTTCTTCAGTTAAATACTCAGTGAGCCGGAGCTCTTCTTTGTGGTTAAAAGTTGGATTTGGCCGAGCACCAGGATGTGTATCGACTACCTGGAGATGGATCGTATTTGATCCCACATCTAAGACTCCGAGGCGCATTTGCCGAAGATACTCGCTATTCCCAGCGGTAATTGCCAGGTTCTTAGCATTGGTTTTTGCGTGTCATAATTACCCCTGCAATACGCCTCCCTAGCTCAGTGGTAGAGCAACGCACTTGTAATGCGTAGGTCGTCAGTTCAATCCTGACGGGGGGCTCCAGATTTACTAACTTAAACAACAAACTTTTGGTATGAATAACCCATGGACCGCGATTTCGATGTTGTAATTATTGGATCTGGTTTTGGCGGATCTGTAAGTGCGCTGCGATTAACTGAGAAAAATTATCGAACCGCAGTTTTAGAAGCAGGTCGAAGATTTAGCGATAAAGATTTCCCAAAAACTTCTTGGCGGTTAACTAAGTTTTTATATGCACCACGCTTAGGTTTGCGAGGCATCCAACGAATTCATGCTTTGCCAGATGTATTAGTTCTTGCTGGCGCTGGTGTTGGCGGCGGCTCACTTGTTTATGCAAATACTTTATATATTCCACCTGATACATATTTCAATGACAAACAATGGAAGCACATAACCGATTGGAAATCTGAACTTCTTCCTTGGTACGACCAGGCATCGAGAATGCTTGGTGTAATTGATAATCCATACTTTTCACCATCTGATGCTGCAATGAAAGAAGTAGCAATTGAAATGGGTGTTGGTCACACTTTTCGGATGGCACCACTTGGTGTTTATTTTGGAAGTGGTCCCGGTGCGCAAAGTGCTGATCCATTCTTTGGTGGCAAAGGGCCGGCACGAAATGGATGCATGCAATGCGGTGCTTGTATGACTGGATGTCGTTTCAATGCAAAGAATACGTTGCCAAAAAATTATCTTGGCTTGGCCGAAGGTGCTGGTGCACAAGTCTTCGCCGAACATACTGTTACAAAAATTGAAGAACAACCAAATGGAAGTTGGAAAATTTATGCTCGTAAGAGCTCTTCCTGGCTAGGTAAAAAGCGAGTTTTTACTGCGAATCAAGTAATTGTCGCTGCTGGAACCTATAACACTCAGAAATTATTGCATCGAATGAAGAATGAAGGATTGTTACCAAAACTTTCAGCCACTCTTGGCAAGTTATCGCGGACAAATAGCGAAGCGCTAACTGGCGCACTTATGCAGGATGACAAGGTTGATTACAGCAAAGGTTCTGCAATCACATCTTCATTCTTTCCTGACGAACATACACATGTCGAGCCAGTGCGTTATGGCGTAGGAAGTAATGCAATGGGTTTACTTCAAACAATTATGACCGATGGACATAGCGCTTCAGCACGGCGCAAACAATGGCTAACTACGGTTTTGCGACATCCATCAATGTTGGCTCGAGTATTAAATGTGCGGTGCTGGAGCCAACGAACCGTGATTGCGCTTGTAATGCAGAATGTTGATTCAGCGGTAACGGTCTCGATGAAGAATTCTATTTTTGGAAAGCGATTAACTTCGAAGAACAGCAGTGAAACTCCTAATGCAACTTACATTCCGGCTGCTAACGAAGTTGTGCGCAGGATTGCAGAGAAGAATGGTGGAATAGCCGGGGGGCACGTCGGAGATTTAATTGGCGCGCCATTTACCGCCCACTTCGTTGGGGGTTGTGTAATTGGTGATTCTGAAAATTCGGGAGTTATCGATCCGTATCATCGAGTTTGGAACTACCCAACCTTGCATGTTGTAGATGGGGCAAGTGTTACTGCGAACCTTGGTGTTAATCCCTCGCTAACAATTACCGCACAAGCCGAGCGTGCACTTTCGATGTGGCCAAATAAAGGCGAGTTAGATTCCAGGCCGGTTCAGGGTCAGCCTTATAAAAAAGTGTCTTCCGAGTTTCCGCATAACCCGGTCGTGCCAAAAGGTGCCGTAGGTGAGTTAGTGGGTGATATCTAGGTTTTGGGTGCACACCGTCTATGCAAACTCCTCACCCCATGAAACCATTTCACCCTATAAACGGGAATGGGGTGATTGTATATACACGTTGTTGCCAGGGGTTTCGCTCTCTCGTATCACCCCACCGACGGTTCCGCCGCAATTCATCCTGCGTAAATCGATTTTAGAGAAATTAGACAAGCCAGCGCCACAAGCCTTTATTGCAATAGCGCCAAGTGGTTTTGGGAAAACGATTCTGGCTGCGCAGTGGGCAGCAATGCACCCAGATCGCACAATTTGGTACACCCCCGATCTAACAGATTCATTTAAGGATTTAGTTTTCCACTGTGTTTCATCACTTCGCAGGTTCAAGCCTGACGCTGCGCCATGGATAGAAAAATATCGAACAGAAAAATTTGATTCGCATAAAGCAGTGATTGAGTTTGCGAATGAGATTGCCACAATTGGCTTTGATGTCAACTTCATTGCAAACGGATCGCATAACATAAATCCTGAAAATCAAGTATTTACCCAGAAGTGGGCTGAACTTGTTCCAGAGAATTTAAGAACTTTATATCTTAGAAATAATTTGCCACCAATAAATTATGCAAAGGCTATTTCAATGGATGCCTTTCATATACTGAAGCCCATCGATTTAGCTTTTACTGATGAAGAAGTAGAAATTTTAGCATCTAACTTTGGCGTCGATTATGAAAGACATAGAGAGATAATCAAGAGCGTTCAAAATTGGCCTGCAGGCGTATTGATGACCATGAAAACTCTTAGCAATTCTGGCAAAGCAGTAAGAGCCGACTTTCTTGACAGTCAGATGCTAGTTGCCGCAACGCTTAGCAATCTTGATTCCGAAGTCTCCGAAATTCTCGAGCAATTGACTTATTTCGATAGCTTTTCGAAAGAGCAAGCATCTCTTATCTTGAATAGCGCGAATAAACTTCAGAGCCTTGAAAGACTCGCAGCCGAAGGTATATTCGTTCGACAAGTAGGAAATGTTGGCGAGAGCTTTGAAATCAATGAGTTAATTCGAAACGCAATTAAGGAAAAACTCAAGAAGGTTCCAGAGCGGGAAAATCAAATCAAATTGAATTCAATTGAAGTTAAGATCAAGACTGGCATGCTTGTACCTGCAATACAGCAGCTTGAAGAAATTGGAGAAACAGAGAGAGCTAAAGAATTGGTCGGACTTCATGTTCGTAGATTGCTTTGGAGCAGCGATGGTGATGGCATTTCAAAAGATATCGATCTGATTAGTAAATACTTGGATGTTGGTGATTTGGGCGGGGATTTAGTTCAAGCCTTTTCCACTATGGCATTCAATTCACTCGATGAGTTAATGATAAAAATAAAAGGCTTGGAGATATCTTCAAGAGCTGCTGGAATCTTTGAGAAAGTTGAATGCGATTTGTTGGTGTTGGAGAGTCGACATGCACTTGGTCTTGGAAACCTCAGCAAAGTCCTTGCGCTAAATAATTCAGTTGCAAAATCTTCTAAATCACTTTTCTCACTTCGAATGGCAGCTAACGCAGCTTTCTTGATGGAAGATTTGGATGAACTGAATAGAATTGCTGAAGAATCTAGAACTATGCCACCACCCGATTCATCAGAGTCCACACTTCATCAACCTGCGATTGAATCGTTGATTGCTGTGGCCGATGGTCGCTTACAGGACGCTCTGGATCAAGCAAAATTTGTAATTGAAGAGACAAAGAGAGTTGGCGCAACCGGAGTTTGGTTGCCTTATGACATGGTTTATTGCGCAGCAGAAGTACTTCGAGAGACTTGTGATGAAAAGGGCGCCGTTGAATTAATTGAAAGTTACAGCGAAGATGTTAAGAAGTTTCACGTGACCTCCTGGCAAGCCGCATTTGAAGCGAAGCTTGGTCTCATTGAGGCCCAACTTGGACGCCCAACTGTAGGCCTGCACCGTATCCGAAAAATTCGCGACGATCTGAATCATCCAAATTATCATCATGACATATTCAGAATTGTTGATGAACATGAATTAATTATTAGAGCACTAAATAATGACATGGAACGAGTTGCCGAAATTGTTTACCGGACACCAATTAGACCAACCGTTGCAATTATCGCTTCTGTAACTGAATTGCGAAAAGGCGGAGAGGCTGCAAAAGCAGCTCTGGCATCGCTTACAACTAGAAATCAACGCGAGAAATTAATTTTCAACATCCTTTTAGTAAACTTGTATTTGGAAAAACCTAGAGTGGCTGAAGAATTTATGGACAAAGCAATGGCGATTGTGATGGCCCAAGGCTTTAAGCAAATACTTCTGATTCAAAGCCCAAAATTTCACGAATTTCTTCTCAAATATGCCGCCACCCACCCCACTGTTTATATGGAACAAATGGCGAAAACTATGCGCGATCGAATGGCAACCAGAAATAATAAGAGTGACCGGCTAGAGAATCCACTAACAAAGCGCGAAATTGAAATTCTCAATCGACTTTCAACCGGTCTGCCAATCTCACAGATTGCCTCGAATCTGCATATTTCAAATAACACAATTAAGACGCACTTAAAGAATGTTTATAAGAAACTTGGTGCTGATTCACGCGAAAATGCTGTGGCAAAAGGACGCGAGTTACTGCTCTTTTAGTCTTTCAGTCTGCTCTTTTCGCAGGCGCGGCCAAGTCGTAATTGGAAATTCAAGATTGCGATAAAAATCCTTAATTAGTTGCTGAACAATCACTGGCTTCTCTTTAACGACAAAATGCGATGTTCCAGGGACTACTGCCAATCTTGCACTTGGAATAGCTTCGTAAAGTTCAATAGTGTGTTGATTAGAGAATGGTTCGTCATCGCCAGTTAAAACTAAAACCGGGCAGCCAATTCTTGAAAGCTCCGAAGTTGTCATAGTAGGTTCGGAATTCCAAACTTCATAAGCTTTACGAATAATCACTTCTTGCATATGTGCTGGATCAGGGGATCGCAGAGCAAATTTCGCGGCATCTTCTTCGGTTATAACTATTTCTGGATCACTTTCAACCAAAGTAAGGCCACTGTCATAATGAAAATTAGTTCCGATAGCAACAATTGACTGAACTAAATCTGGACGCTTTAACGCGACCATTAACGAAATGATTCCACCATCACTCCAACCAATTAAATGTGTTGGTCCCTTAATAACATCTTCGATATATGCAATCGCTTCATCAGTTTGAAAATCAAAATGATAAAAACCTTCTCGACTTCCAGTGCGACCATGCGCGCTGCGGTCATAGGCGAAAATGCTATGTGTTCTTTGAACAGCAGGAATAACTGTGTAATCCCAACTTTCGGTTGAACTTAATCCACCGTGCATTAGTAAAACTGGATCTGATTTTTTACCAAAGGTTTTGCCTTGTGCTGACCAAACTTGATGGCCACGTAAATCAATGTAACCGCGTTTCAACTTCAGCATTGCTTAGACCGAATCCATAATATGTCGGTTTCCGCGGTCAAATGTGAAGTAGTTCCAGCACCAATCCACAATTGTTCCAATTCGATTTCGACCACCCATTAGGTAGAAGAGATGTAAAAACAGCCAGGCCGCCCAAGCTGGGTAACCCGAAAACCTAATGTTATTAACTTCAACTACGGCTTTGTGCCTACCGATAGTTGCCATTGACCCTTTATCTTTATATTTGAAATCTTTTAGTTCGATCCCTTTTTCCCGACGCAAAATTTGTTCGGCAACAAAACGCCCTTGCTGCATTGCAACCGGTGCAACCATTGGAAGGAAACGACCGTCTTTAGATTTTGCACCACAAACATCACCGACGCCCCAAATATTTGGATAATTTGAAACTGCAAGTGTTGGGTAAACACTTAATCGATTGCCATCTAATGGAAGCGATAGATTTGAAACAACTGGTTCGCCTTTAACGCCAGCCGCCCAAATCGTTATCTCGGCAGGAATCTTTTCGCCAGATTTTAAATTTATTTCGGTGCGCTTTACAGATTTAACCGCATGATCAACTAAAACTTTCACACCTAATTTTTCAAGGGCCTGCTTGGTTTTTTCAGAAAGACTTGGTGAAAAACTTGGAAGTAGCCGTGGCCCAGCCTCAATTAAAGAGACGTCGATATGAAGCGCAGCATGTTTCTGATCATTCATTAATGGGCCACGAACTAATTCAGCAAGTGCGCCAGCCATTTCAACACCAGTTGGACCGCCGCCGACTACAACAATAGAAAGTCTGGTGTCATCTTCAAAGCGACATAAATCTTCGAAGCGGCGCATAACTTCGGCGCGAATAGTTAAAGCTTCATGAACGGACTTCATTCCAAGTGCGTATTCACTAACGCCTGGAGTTCCAAAATCTGCAGTCACAGAACCAACAGCAACCACTAAATGATCGAAGGGTAAAACTTCACTGCTATCTAATTTAACGGTCTTGTTCTTATGGTCAACTGAAATTGGGCTACCCATTCTAAATTTGCCATTATAGGAACGAAGTGCACCACGAATTGGATATGCAACATGGTCTGCAGCAAGTCCGGCTGTTGAAACTTGGTAGAGAAGTGGGAGAAAAGTTTGGTAGTTATGACGATCAACAACTGTGATGTCTGCGTTGTCACCAAGTGCTTTAGCTGTTGCGAGTCCGCCAAAACCGCCACCAAGAATTACGACTCGGGGCTTGCGGCGCTTTATCATCGAGGTCCTCTGTCATTTCCAAATAATTAAATTTCAAGTTTCCGAAATCAGGTTCGCAGTCTACTGTTTAACCCATGAACGTGCCTGCCAATAATCCAAATCCAGTAAATTCTGGGCGCAAAATCCTTGTTACAGGGGCATCTGGTTATGTCGGTGGTCGATTAGTTCGACAGTTATTGAGTCAAGATTTTGCAGTGCGCGTGATGGTCCGTGATAAGAATAAAATTTCTGGCCAAGCTTGGATCGACAAGGTTGAAATCGCACGAGGAAATGCTAATGATTTCACATCTGTTAAGTCTGCGTTAACCGGGGTTCATACTGCGTTCTATCTTTTGCATTCAATAAATCTCGGATCAAATTTTGATGAGATCGAAGCGGCAATGGCCCGCAATTTTGCAACTGCAGCAGAAGAGGCTGGAGTTAGCCAAATAATTTATCTGGGTGGAATTGCAAATGATAAGCAGATAAGTCAGCACTTAGAGTCTCGTGCAAATACTGGTCGCCAATTAGCAAGTGGCAAAGTACCCATCATTGAAATGCGTGCCGGCATAATTATTGGTTCTGGTTCAGCATCTTTTGAAATGCTTCGGCATTTGACGCACCGACTTCCTGTAATGACAACTCCGAAGTGGGTTTCAAACCGCACCCAACCAATCGCAATTCGAGATGTGCTCTGGTATTTATCAAGTGCAGCTGCACTTAAAACACCAGTTAGTGGCGTCTTTGATATTGGCGGCCCTGCTG